>JAJQIL010000100.1 GCA_021199235.1 Lachnospiraceae bacterium
CGATAGAAGAGGGATCAGAACTTATTACAAAAATCAGCTTGCATTTATGAATCTATTATGATAAGATAATCGGCGTGCGATGGGCATTTATCAGATGGTTTGTCGCATGGCAGGCCGCTGTGGCGGAATTGGCAGACGCACTTGACTCAAAATCAAGCGGGTAACACCGTGCCGGTTCGAGTCCGGCCAGCGGCATTACAGAAGCCTACTTTTGTAACGATAAACGTTGCAATGGTGGGCTTTTTCATTTGTAAAACATATCATATTGTTTTTGACTTTCGCTTGATTCTTTGGCATTTTACAACCTGATCAAATACACGAAGAAGAGAGGACAAAAGCGCTGATGAAAAAAAGGCAGATAACCGAAGTTATCTGCCTGAAACAACGAAATGGAATAGGTAGGGTGACATTTCCTACATCTCTTTAAAGACCACATGGGCGTGACGGCTGCCTGTTCCGTCCTCAGATTCCATTTGTTTAGTTTACCCGTTTCGTATTTTTATTATACTTTATTTATTTGAGATGTCAATGCTTTTCTTCTCTTAGATTGTTTGATGAAGTATCTGATTTATTCCATGTCCAGGCATGTCCTTTGTCTATATAATTTGTTAATTGCGCATCCATTAACGGATACATTGTTCTGTAAGCGAGCTTTCCATCGGCAGATATATGCACTGCAACAGAAACATGAGAGGAAAATTCTTTTATAAATGAAATACTACTGCTTTTTTTATGTACACTTATATAGTCAGGTTCTTGTATGATGGAGGGTATAGATTCAATGCAATTATAAAATTCATTATCAGACATGAAATCTTTTTTATGCCGCTCCGTATGCGCAATTCTGTCTTTCCAAAATAATATTTCCGTGTTGGATGATAATATTGGGGAAAGTGAAGGTACTTTCGAAATAAGAAAATCGACGATATCTGGGGGAATGCGTCCAAGCGAGACACATTTTTTACCGTTTTCAAAATCCTTTAGAGAAAAGCCGGTAACATCGTAGTCTGCTTGCAATGAATGAATCCTCCTGTTTTTTGAAATCCTTTTTGCTTAAAGATATTAACACAAGATTTATAATAAATCAATATAGAAAATCAAAAAAATGAAGAGGAGGAGAGCAGAATATATAGGATTTCAGTGTCTTGAGGCTTTTTATGATGTAGATTTCCTTTTTTATTAGAAGGGTCTTGGAATACAATATTCCAAGACCTTTCAGAGTTTTTCACTTGCATTTTACATAATCTCATCCGCCGTAGCGTTGAAAATCTCCGTGATCGCATCTCCAGTGTCGGATTCAGAATACCAGTATTCATCTAGGTAATCCCAGAAAATATCAATGGCGTCTTCATCCATGACGGATTCGATATCATAGCCGCATACATAAGAGAAATAATCCTGGCTTTCGGTCCGTCCCTCAAAGTAGATGAGAAGGAACGTGCCTTCGTTATCAATGTTATCCTCATACCAGTCCTGTGCGTAATCATCCATTTTGGACTCAGTGGTGAGAGAGGAGTCGTACGATTTTAAGTAAACGTAAGGCTGCACTCCTGTCGCGTCAAAGAAATCCTCAAGGCTTTCACCGACGGCTTCCGCATCATCTACCAGACCTGTTTCATCAAGTACGCAGTTGCTGACGAATATGAGGTCGGTGTCCAGCTTCTCACGTGAGGATTCGGAATGATGCGAACTGTCATGGCTGTCGTAATCATCCGAAATATTATCCTCATATACGGTTGCAGTATTCGTGTCGTTGCCGTAACGATAAACGATGTTTCCAATCAACCCAAAAACAAGGATGATCAGTATAATAAATACCGTCACCAGTGTGCCACAGCCTCCTCCGCGGTAATATCCGCCGCCCCAGTACGGAATAAAACGGAAAAAACCGCGCCGCGGTCTGCGTGGAGGCGGAGGATTCATCCCTCTGCGCCCTGGACCGCCCATACCACCGGGGCCATTCATGCCTCCACGGCTGCTGCCCATCCCCATACCGCTGCCGGAGCGGCTGCTTCCTCCAAAGCCTGTGCGGCTTCCGCCGGAGCGGCTGCTCCCTCCGAAGCTGGAATGTCCTCCGCCGGAACGGCTGCCTCCGCCGGAATGACCTCCGCCGGAATGACCTCCACCGGAATGTCCGCCACCTGATCTTGCCATATCTTTACCCTCCTGATGAAGTTTTATTATTCTTTTGCCATTAAGATCATGAGATTGATCCTGTCATGCATATTTGTATGCAGACCGATGTTTTCCTGCCTGAATTTGTTCAGACTATATTCCCGGAAATATGCCGGAATGCATTTACGTATCGCTGCTATTTCGCTTTATACGGCGCGTCGATCGGATAGCCGCCGCGCAGCTTCTGCATGCCGCGTGTGAGCGCATCTTTTGAATTCTTCCAGTCGGCATCGCGGTTGCGGTAGTCGAATTTGTCGACGAGCCAGGAGATGTCCTCCTCAATGCGCGCAAAATTCTTTTCCATCACTTCAAACACGGCCGGGTAAAATTCGTTTCGCTCTTTTTCGTTCAGATACCGGTCGGCTGCCTCGCAGAGGATGCCGAAATGGTGCAGGCAGAAGCCCTTGCCGTTCAGAATTTTTTCCTTAAAAGCGGTGTCCTGACGGTAGAGATAGAAAAAGGTCTCTATGTAGCGCTCGAAAGTCGGCTTTATCGTATTACAGATGTAACAGCTGCAGTCTTTTTGGGCCGTCCATCCGGCAATGGAGTTTTTCTCTCCGCCTGAGCTCTGACGGCGGATCAGGCTGAATTTCTGTGACTTGCCGGGAGTAAAGGAGGCAAACTGCTCGTGCATTTCTTTCATGAGGCGCTGATAGTGCGTTTTCATGATCAGGGAATTTCCCAGTGTGTTGCCGTAGTCATACATTTTTTTCAGATGCTCCCGGCAGAAACCGATCTGATCTGTCTGCTCACGGATGTCGCTCTCCATATAGGAGGAACCGCTTCCGATGGTAAAATCAAGCGCGTCCTGTTCCAGCTTGCGCTCGATAAAGCAGAACGGGCATTCGTCGTTTTCATTGACCGCGTCGTTAAGCGGGATGGTATAGAGCTTTTCTTTCATGACGGTACCTCTTTTCCTTTTGCAATCAGTTTACCATTTTTTTCGCCTGCCGTACAGCTGAAAATTGCTGCACAGCCAAAATATTAAGCCGAAAAATTTAAAATCCGACTTGCGTTTATTACAATTGAAAAACAAAATAGATTCTGCTATACTCGAACTTAAATAAAAATGGGTATCTGTGAAGGTACTGAACAGCTACGGGAAATGGAAAAGAAGGGAGGCGGTGAGCATCATGAAAAAGTTTTTTTGCTTTTGTTCATTGATTATTCTTCTTTTTGTGCTCTGCATCCGGATTTCGCCGGACGATTATATTCTTTCGATTGAAAATGCCGATGGCACGGTAAGAAACTATACGGAGCTGGAATACTTTGGCTCATCCGGCTCCGGGGTACAGGATACGGATTCCACCGAAGAAGGTATTTCGGCAAATGCGGATGAGGGCTCCGGAACCGGTGAGGATGCCGCAGGAGCGAACGCGGGAGAAGACAACGGAAGCGGTGCAGATTCTTCTGTAACAGGATCAGACGGAACGGGAACAGATTCCGATGATGAGGATACAGACGGGCAGCTTTCGGCTGACGCGGAGGACGGAGTAAACAGCGAAGAGACAGAAAACACCGATACTCCTGTGGATGGCTTTGAATCCTACATAACGGCAGACTTTTTTGAAATGGATGTGCCCGGATCGACGGGGTGGACGAGCACCAGCCTGACACTGCGCCAGGAGGCGGACGTCTCTTCCGCTTCGGTTCAGACACTGGCGGCGGGCACGGCTTTCCGGATTGAGGAGGAGACCGGAGACTGGTGGTATGTGACGCTGCAGGACGGGACGGCCGGGTATGTGCAGCACAGCTACTGCATGATCAACCTTCCGGACGTTCTGCCTTTGATGGAATATGATATTACAAACTCGTATGATTCGATCTTCAAGTCCTCCGGGTATGAGATTGAAGGTGTGACAGGGCAGAAGCTGTATTCTGCCGGTTCTTTGGAGACGGAAGGAAAAGTGTGGAATGAGAGACTCGGCAGATATGAGTATCTGGCTCCGGCCATGTATTCATTTGCAAAAAAGATTGCCGCTGCACAATACAACGCATATACGTCTACAGGCGGCAGATATACGCTGAAGGTTTATGATTCCTACCGGCCGCATTCCATCACCATCAAGGTGGCTTCCGCACTGGAATCTCTGTATAACAGTAATTCTGTCGTACGGGAGAATATTGATTACAGTACGACGATTGCCGGAAGTGTGTATACCTGGGGAACAGGGTGGTTTCTGGCGCAGTCGCTTTCCACGCACAACACCGGCTCTGCAATTGATGTAACGCTCTGTGAGTATGATGATGACAGCGGAGAGTATAAAGAGCTTTATATGCAGACAGATATGCACGAACTCAGCACAGCGGCAGTCAAGTATTATTCTCCGAATAGTGAGAAGATTCCGAATAATTACGATGCCGGAATGAATGAGAATTCGATCCTGCTGGATACTGTATTTATCGGCGGCGACTATGGATCGTATTCGTTTATCGATACCGGTCTGACCACGCTCGCCAGTGAGTGGTGGCATTTTCAGGACAATGATACACACAGCCGGGTAAGGTCCTATGCTTCTTCCGGGTGTGATTTTCAGGTCACAGAGTGCTTAAGCAGATAGAGAGAAGGTGTGCGATGAAGTGCAATGAAGCCAGGCGCATGGTAGTGCCTTTTGTAAAAAAAGAACTGTCAGAGCGGGAGATGGAGCGCTTTCTTGCACACGTGGAATCCTGTCCGGACTGCATGGATGAACTGGATTTTTATTTTATGGTTTACAATGCCCTGGACGTCATGGATTCCGGGGAGCGCCATGAATATGATTTCAAAAAAATGCTGGAAGAGGAGATGCGTGCCTCCCGACATGCCGTCTGGAAAAGAAAAGCGGCGAATGCCTCACGCTTTGTGCTGCTGTTTTCTGCTGAAGTGCTGCTGCTTTTGTGTCTGTTTGTTGGGGTGCGGATGAAACAGGGGGCGGTCGGAGACAACATTTTTGAGCGGGCGCTTCTGCGCATGCACATAGAGCAGATGTATTCCGCGGAGGATGCTTTGTCGGAAACGGAGACTACAGCAGGAAATGCGCTTAGTGAGACGGATACAGGCGTGACAGGAGGAGAACAGAATGCCGGAGAATAAAGAAAAGATTGTACTGATTGACGGCCACAGCATTTTGAACCGGGCTTTTTACGGACTGCCGGATCTGACGAACAGTGAGGGGCTGCATACGAATGCGGTCTATGGATTTCTGAATATCGTGCTGAAGGTATTTGAGGAGGAACAGGCTTCTTATGCGGCGGTGGCGTTTGACCGGAAGGAGCCGACGTTCCGCCATAAAATGTATGCGGAGTATAAGGGCACGCGCAAGCCGATGCCGCAGGAGCTTCATGAGCAGGTGCCGCTGATGAAGGACATGCTGCGGGCGATGGGGGTTCCGGTGCTGGAGCTTCCGGGATACGAGGCAGACGATATTCTGGGAACCGTGTCCAGACAGATGGAGGAACAGGGGCTTTCTGTGACGATCCTTTCCGGCGACCGTGACCTGCTGCAGCTTGCGACGGATGCAATCCTCGTCCGGATTCCGAAGACGCGCATGACCGGCACGGAGATCGAGGATTATTACGCAAAGGACGTAAAGGAGCGCTATCAGGTCACACCAACGGAGTTCATTGATGTGAAAGCACTGATGGGCGACGCTTCGGATAATATTCCAGGCGTACCGTCGATCGGAGAAAAAACGGCGACGAAGATCATTACGGAGTTTGGCTCGATTGAAAATGCTTTTGCGCATCTCGATGAGGTGACGCCGACCCGTGCGCGCAATGCACTGAAGGAGCATTATGATCTGGCGCAGATGAGCAAGACGCTTGCTACAATTGACCTTCATGCTCCGGTGGAGCTGAAAAAAGAGGATGCCGCGCCTGGCAACCTGTACACGGCGGAGGCACTGCAGCTCTGCCGCAGGCTGGAGTTCAAAAATCTGCTTGGCCGTTTCCATGTGGAAGAGGAACAGAAGCCGCAGGAGGAGTCGCATCAGATCATCCGGGAGTTTATCGATGCCGAGGAACTGTTTGCCCGGCTTTCCGGTGATGTGATCGCGTTTTATATTCCGGCCGATGCATTGAGGGAAGGTATTTTTCCGGGCATCGTCCTGTGCGGCTCCGATGATACCGCATATTTTCTGGAATGTCAGGGCTTTCTGACACAGGAATACCTGTGTGATAAGCTCTCGGAACTGATCGGGGAGAGTGCGCGTGCAGTCACGCTGCATCTGAAAGAACAGCTGCCATTCCTGTCGGTTCCCATGGAGCATCAGGGACGTCTATTTGACACTGCGATCGCTGCTTATCTTGTGAATCCGCTGAAGGACAGCTATGACAGTCAGGACATTGCAAAAGAATATCTGGACAGGATCATCCCATCCCGCGCGGAGCTTTTTGGAAAGGATTCTCCGGCAAAAGCATTTGCGGAAAAACCGGATGAATTTGTATCCTTTGTCTGCCGCCTTGCGCTGGTCCTTAAGCAGGCATATCCTGTGATGGCGGAAAAGCTGGAAAACATGGGCATGAAATCCCTGTTTGAAGAGATCGAGATGCCTCTTGCATTCACCCTGGCCGATATGGAACGGGAGGGCATTCGCGTACAGGCACAGGAACTGAAAAACTACGGCGAGCAGCTGGTCGGACGCATCGGGGAGCTGGAAGCCTCCATCTATGAACAGGCCGGGGAGGCATTTAATATCAATTCGCCCAAACAGCTCGGCACGATTTTATTTGAAAAGCTGCAGCTTCCGCACGGTAAAAAGACGAAGACCGGCTATTCCACAGCCGCCAATGTACTGGAAGGGCTGGCAGAGGAATACCCGATCGTCTCGGATATTCTCGAATACCGTCAGCTGACGAAGCTCAAATCGACCTATGCGGACGGGCTGGCGAATTTTATAGCGGACGATGGCCGGATCCACGGGAAATTCCATCAGACGATCACGGCGACCGGCCGCATCAGCAGTACGGATCCGAACCTTCAGAATATCCCGATCCGCATGGAGCTTGGGCGGCTGATCCGCAAGGTGTTCGTGCCGGACGACGGGTACGTATTTCTTGACGCGGATTATTCGCAGATTGAGCTCCGCGTGCTGGCTCATTTTTCCAATGACGAGGATCTGATCCAGGCTTACAGGGAAGCGCAGGATATTCATACCGCCACGGCCTCAAAGGTCTTCCATGTTGCGCCGGAGGATGTGACGCCGCAGCTTCGCCGCAACGCCAAGGCGGTGAACTTTGGTATTGTTTATGGCATCAGCTCCTTCGGACTGAGCCAGAACTTAAGCATCACGCGCAGGGAAGCGCAGGAATATATCGAACAGTATTTTAAGACCTATCCGGGCATCAAACGGTTCCTGGATCAGGCCGTGGAGGACGCGAAGAAAAATGGTTATGTGACGACGATGTTTGGCCGCCGCCGTCCGATGCCGGAGCTGCAGTCGTCGAATTTCATGCAGCGCTCTTTCGGCGAACGTGTAGCCATGAACGCGCCGATCCAGGGCACAGCAGCAGATATCATCAAGATCGCGATGAACCGCGTCAATACCTCTTTGCGCAGCCGCAATATGAAGTCCCGCCTGATCCTGCAGGTGCATGATGAGCTGCTGGTCGAGACCGCCATCGAAGAACTCGATGAAGTGCGCGATCTCATGGTGAAGGAAATGCAGAATGCCGCGTCGCTTCGTGTGAAGCTGGAGGTGGACATCCATGACGGAAAGAACTGGTATGAGGCAAAGTGATCAGATGTTCGCCTTCAAAGCAGGCATACAGAATATAGAATCAATGAAAAAGAAATGGAAAACTGCCGGTGTGAAAATCCTCGGCATCACCGGCGGCGTCGGAGCGGGCAAGAGTACTGTCCTTACTTATCTGAAGGAAAATTACGGTGCAAAGGTCCTGGAGGCGGACGCGGTCGGACATCTTGTGCAGAAGCCGGATACGTCCTGCTGGAAACGGATCGTCGATGTGTTTGGACCTGATATTTTGCGGGAGAACCGGACGATTGACCGCGGAAGGCTGGGGGCCATTGTTTACGCTGACCGGGATAAGCTCGATGAACTGAATGCCATCGTACATCCGGCGGTAAAAGAGTATATCTGCCAGGAGATCGACAGATGCCGCAGAACAAAGCAGGGTCTGTTCATCGTCATCGAGGCGGCCCTGCTTCTTGAAGATCATTACGACGAAATCTGTGACGAGATCTGGTATATCTACGCGGATGAGAAAGTGCGCGAGGAGCGTCTGATGCGCTCCAGAGGCTATTCTCAGATAAAAGTGCGGCAGATTATGGAAAATCAGCTGAGCGAAGAGGAATTCCGCCGCCGATGCCGGACTGTAATCGATAACAGCGGAAATCCTGAAAATACATATGTTCAGATCGACGCAGCGTTGCAGTTATTTCAAACTTTTTGCTGATACAAGGGGAAAACAAATGAATAAACGGCCAAAACGTAGGATTTTTCTATTTTTATTCCTGCTGTGCCTGCCTGTTCTGATCTGCCATGCCGCATCGAAAGAAGATACGCTCATGGACGATTTCGGGCAAAGCCTGGGGCGTCAGTTTATCGAGGGCGAACTGTTTGGCGGCTCTTATTATGAGACGGAGAGCGGTTCGCAGCAGACGGAATCCGGTACGGCGTCAGATGATGGCACCGGGGGAGAATCGGAGGAGCTCCAGACAGAAGCAGCTGAGCCGGAGAGCGAATCAGAAATCAGCCAGACAGAAACCGACCGGGCGGAAAGTGAATCAGAGGAGCTTCAGACTGAATCTGCTGAATCAGAATCAGAGTTGCAGGAGGAAGAAACAGAAGCTGCAGCAGAAGAGACAGAGACCGAAGAAGAGACAGAGGAGCAGGAAGAAAGCGAGACGGAGCGGGAAATCGTATCTGTGATCGCAGCCGGAGACAGCTATTTTGAACGGGAAGTGGCCGGCTCGACCGGCTGGTGTACGACAAGCCTGACGCTGCGGGCAGAGGCTTCTTCATCGGCTTCGTCCGTCGGCAGCCTGTCTGCGGGGACGGCATTTCGAATCTTGTCGGAGACAGGAGACTGGTGGCAGGTGACTGTGTCAGACGGTACGACGGGCTATGTGGAGCACAGCTACTGTATGATCAATTTGCCGGATGTACTGCCGGAGATGGAGTATGCGATCACGAATGCGTATTATTCCATCTATGTTTCCAGCGGTTATGAGATACCAGGCGTGACGGGGACAAAGCTGTATTCTGCCGGTACTTCTGAGACGGAAGGAAAAGTATGGAATGAGCGGCTGGGGCGATATGAATATCTGGTGCCGGTCATGTACTCGGCGGCAAAAAAGATATCCATTGCCCAGTACAATGCCTATAATCTGACAGACGGTCAGTTTACCCTGAAAATATATGATTCCTATCGGCCGCATTCCGTCACGACGAAGATTGCCTCTGCGCTGACTTCTTTGTATAACAGCAACTCGACGGTACAGAAGAATATTGATACCAGCACAGAACCGTCGGGAGCTACATACAGCTGGGGGTACAGCTGGTTCCTGGCACAGAGCCTTTCCACACACAATACGGGTTCGGCGATTGACGTGACGCTGTGCAAATACAGTGAGGAAAGTGCTTCCTGGAAGGAACTGGATATGCCGACAGATGTGCATGAGCTGAGCAGTGCCGCGATCAAGTATTATTCCGGTTCGGTGAGTAAGTCGCCATCCAACTATTCCGGAATGATGAATGATAACGCGAAGCTTCTGGACTATATTTTTATCGGCGGAACCTATAACGGCTACACCTTCCAGAGTACAGGAATGGACACTCTGGCCAGCGAATGGTGGCATTTTCAGGATAATGACTCACACCGGCGTGTGAGAAGCTACGCGTCGACCGGCTGTGATTTTCAGGTGACGGAGTGCCTGTCGATGTAATGATACAAGGGAAAAAGGTCAGGAATGGAACGCCTGCGTTCCTGTTCCTGACCTTGGGGATCGTGGTATCATTACCCTTTTGTCGCTTGAATCATATAATAATGAAATGTACAACAAATGAAAAGGGAGAAGTGAGTGAGATGAGAAACAGAAAACAACACTGTCCCGGAAAAGCCGTGCTGCTTTCGGCTGCGATGTGCATGGCTTTGTCCGGCGCCTGTACTGCGGCAGCGGCCGGAAGCGAGGATGAGGCGGCAGAGACCGTGTCGGCCCAGGAGATGGAATCCTTTTGCCTGGATACCCCGTCGCTGACTTCGGCGCATGCGGACGTCGACGGGACGACGATCAGCTGGAAAAAGGTGGACCGCGCGGATGGCTATGCGGTCTTAAGAAAAGAGGAGGACGGGGAGTGGAAGCTGATTGCCCTTACGGAATCCTTAAGCTACACGGACAGTACGAGCTCTTCGGACGGCAGTACCCGCTGCTATACGGTGCGGGCTTTTTCCGGGAACAGGGCCAATGCGCTTCTTAACCGCTGGGACGGCTCCTGCTGGAGTGACTGCGATCCGGAAGGCGTATCCGCTGTCAGCATCGGTGTGCCGGAGCTTCATACGCTTTATCAGACAGATACAGGGACGTGGGTCTCCTGGGGTGCGGCGGAAAATGCTTCCGGCTACGCGCTCTATCGGAAATCAGAATCCGGCGGCTGGAAGCTGGTCACCATCACGGATGAATTATATTATCATGATCAGACGGAGCTGGCATCCGGGGTTACTTATATCTATACTGTGAGGGCATATACCGGTTCGCTTGCCGATGCCTGCGCGAATCTCAACGACGCGGCATACTGGGGCGGTTACGATCCGGAGGGAGCCGGATGTGTTTACCTGTCGGCACCGGATCTTGATATGGCCTATGCGGCAGCAACGGGTACGAGGATCAGCTGGGACACGGTGGACGGCGCGGATGGCTACGCGATTTTTCGAAAAGCGGAAAACGGCAGCTGGATCTTGCTTGATATGACGGAGGAGACCCTTTATACGGATACGGCCGTGCTTGAGACCGGAACAACGTATTCCTATACGGTACGCGCGTTTAAAGGCGACGCTGACGCAGCCAAACGGGAGCGGGACAACCCCTCTTACTGGAGCGGCTATGATTCCACCGGCGTCAAAGCGACCTATCTGGGTACGCCTGTATTAAAAGAAGCAGCAGTTTCTTCTTCCCTGGTTTCCGTCAGCTGGGAGCCGGTAGACGGCGCGGACGGTTATGCCGTTTACCGCAGAGAGACCGACGGAGCATGGGAACTGCTTGGCACAACAGAACACACAAGATATATCGACACCTCGGCTCTGCCGACGGGCACGACCTGTTATTATACGGTACGCGCTTACGTGAACGGTACGGCCGGCAGCGCAGCTTCCGCGGAGGTGCGTACAGATCAGTACAGCGCCCTGTACTGGAGCGGTTTTGAACCGGTTGGCCTGGATGTGGACTGCGGCTACAAGACCAACGCGCTGACACTTGCCGCGCAGTTTATAGAAAATAATACGACGTCAGACATGACGCAGCGGCAGAAGCTGGATACCTGTTTTTCCGCTTTGCTGCGGCTATCCTATACAAGGACCTATGACACGGCGGACGCGTCGAACCTTTCCTCCTTTGCGGAGCAGCTGTTTGTGAACCGCACCGGCAACTGTTACCGCTATGCGGCCGGGTTCGCCTGCATCGCGGCTGTCCTTGGCTACGACGTGCGTGTGAATGTGGGGCAGATCACAGCAAGAGGCGGCGGTTTGACGCCGCACGGCTGGACGGAGGTCTGTGTGGACGGAGTCTGGTATCTCTGCGATCCGGATATGCAGGCGTTCAACTCCAACTATTCCGGACAGTACTATATGACCAGCGCTTCCGCGATTGGCCTGACCTATGCCATTACCACAAGGTATACGCTTACCATTGTGAACGGCACGGCGGTGTGGAGTTAATTGTTTCGAATTGCATAAAATAATAATTGATTGCTCCTGCATTTTGTGTTAGTATCCTGAATGCAGGAGCATATTTTGTTATTCATAAGTTACTATTCAAACAGATAAAACAGACATAAGGATGGACATATTCAGATGGATTTTTGCAGCATAGCGAGCGGCAGCAGCGGGAACTGTATTTTTGTCGGGACAGAGCAGACGGGCGTCCTGATTGATGCTGGTATCACCGGAAAAAAGGTAGTGGACGGCTTAAACCAGATTGATCGGAAGCCGGAGGAACTGGATGCGATCCTGATCACACACGAGCATTCGGATCATATTCGGGGGCTGGGAGTGCTTGCCAGAAAATACGGCCTTCCGGTGTACTGCACACCCGGGACAAAAAAAGCGATGCTTTCCGGGACATCCCTTGGGAGCGTGGATGAATCTCTGTTTCATGAGATTACGCCGGATGAACATTTTTCCATCCGTGATCTGGATGTACTTCCCTTTCGTGTTTCCCACGACGCGGCGGAGCCGGTGGCTTACCGGGTCAGCCACGGAGAGAAAAGTGTTGCCGTGGCGACGGACCTTGGATATTATGACGACTATGTGATCGATCATCTGCAGAAGCTGGACGCAGTGCTTCTGGAATCGAATCACGACATCCATATGCTTCAGGTCGGACATTATCCTTATTATCTGAAGCAGCGGATCCTGGGGCTGAAAGGCCATCTTTCCAATGATTCAGCCGGCCGGCTGCTGGGAGAGATCCTGCACGACGGCATGAAAAGCATCCTGCTCGGTCATTTAAGTCAGGAAAACAACCTGGAAGATCTGGCACTGATGACTGTGAGCGCTGAGGTCACCATGGGGGACAATCCGTTTCAGGGAAATGATTTCCCGATACATATCGCAAAGCGGGATCATCTGTCACAGATGATCGCAGTATAGTAAAGGAGAAGATTATGAAAAAAACAATTATTACCGTAGTCGGCAAAGATACCGTCGGCATCATTGCGAAGGTGTGTACCTATCTGGCGGAAAACAATGTCAATATTCTCGATATTTCTCAGACGATCGTACAGGGCTTTTTCAACATGATGATGGTGACGGACGCGACGCAGTCGCCGAAGAGCGCCGCGCAGATTGCGGAGGAACTGGAGAAGGTTGGCGAGGAGATCGGCGTGTCAATCCGCTGCCAGCATGAGGATATTTTTAATATGATGCACAGGGTGTGAAATAAAATATAGAAGAATCAACGTGGCTGCGGTGGATGCTGAGACAAGATGTTTGATTCGGGTATTATTTGAGATAAGAAGGAAGACGGTATGATAAATATATATGAAGTAAGCGAGACCAATGAGATGATCACGCAGGAAAACCTGGATGTCCGCACGATTACGCTGGGCATCAGCCTGCTGGACTGTATTACAGATGATCTTGACGCGCTCAATGACAATATTTACCGGAAGATTACGACGGTCGCAAAAGATCTCGTGCCTGCCGGAATGGAGATTGAGCGCGAGTATGGGATTCCCATCGTAAATAAGCGGATTTCGGTGACGCCGATCGCGCTGGTGGGCGGCAGCGCCTGCCATTCTTCGGAGGATTTTGTGACGATCGCACGCACGCTTGACCGCGCGGCGAAAGAGGTCGGTGTCAATTTCCTTGGCGGCTATTCCGCGCTGGTCTCGAAAGGAATGACAAAAGCGGATGAATACCTGATCCGTTCGATCCCGCAGGCGCTTTCCGAGACGGAGCGCGTGTGCAGCTCCGTAAATGTCGGTTCCACCAGGTGCGGCATCGATATGGACGCGGTGCGCCTGCTAGGGGAAATGATCCTTCAGACAGCGGAATATACGAAAGAAGAGGATTCTCTGGGGTGCGCCAAGCTGGTGGTGTTCTGCAATGCGCCGGATGACAATCCGTTTATGGCGGGAGCATTTCACGGTGTGACTGAGGGCGACGCGGTCATCAATGTCGGCGTCAGCGGCCCCGGCGTGGTAAAGCATGCCCTTGAGGAAGTGCGAGGTGCGGATTTTGAGACGTTGTGTGAGACCATCAAAAAGACCGCTTTTAAGGTAACCCGTGTCGGTCAGCTGGTGGCGCAGGAGGCGTCCAGACGCCTGGGCATCCCGTTTGGTATCATCGACCTTTCCCTTGCTCCGACACCGGCCATCGGCGACAGCGTGGCAGATATCCTCTGCGAGATCGGGCTGGAGCACGCCGGAGCGCCTGGCACGACCGCCGCGCTGGCTCTTTTGAACGACCAGGTGAAAAAGGGCGGTGTGATGGCGTCCTCTTATGTCGGCGGCTTAAGCGGCGCGTTTATCCCTGTCAGCGAAGATCAGGGCATGATCAATGCGGTACAGGCAGGGGCACTCACGATCGAGAAGCTGGAAGCCATGACCTGCGTCTGCTCTGTCGGCCTTGACATGATTGCCATTCCCGGCAGCACGAGCGCATCGACCATCTCCGGTATCATTGCGGATGAGATGGCGATCGGCATGATCAATCAGAAGACGACTGCCGTCCGCCTGATCCCCGTGATCGGCAAGGATGTCGGCGACATGGTAGAATTCGGCGGTCTTTTGGGCTATGCGCCGATTATGCCGGTCAATCAGTTCTCCTGCGAGGCGTTCATCAGCAGGAAGGGACGGATTCCCGCGCCGGTGCACAGCTTTAAAAATTAATCGTTTTAAAAGAATGGAATTATTTCAATAAAAAACCACCTGCATTATCAGAAAATGCAGATGGTTTTTTTCTAAAGTAGTTTCTTCTGTTTTACTGTGCCAGAGCCACTCTCCAGGTTCCGGCTTTCTGTGAACCGGTTTCAGTAATTGCTTTACTGCTCTTGTATCCCTGCTCCGGCAGGTATGCGAAATCGCCATGGCATGCCTCATGAAAATTTGTGAGGGCACGCACTTCATATACAGACAGTGTCGCTGCATCCCGATGGTTCTGAACAAGCTTGTTCAAAATTGACTTTATATTCATAATCATACTCCTCACTTTCCGAGTGCTTTTTCTTCACTCTGGCCGTATTATAAGGGCTTTTGCACGGGAAAGACAGGAGCAATATTGACCTTTTTTAAGGCGATATTGACATTTTGAAGGAAATATTTATACCTGTTTTGCAGTATTCATTCAGAAAAATGTTCTTATCTACATGATTTTCCTTCAAAAAAGTGTAAAAAAACTGATTTGCTGCATAAAATGACGGCCTCGCGGCCGCCCTATTATTCTCCGGTCATCATGCGGATGATCTCCTCATTTGTCCCGCGCATACCGTCGCGCCCGAGGCGGCCGACGTTGCGGATGGTATTTTCTACGCCTTTGACGACAATGCCGTCGCCGCCGAGGAATTGCTGTCCGTTTTTGTACATCAGGTATCCGAAGATGCCTGCGTCCACGGCGGAGGCAATCTTTGCGGCGCAGGAGGCTTTCGCACCGTCGCAGATCATACCGGAGTCGATGGCGACCGCATTGACAATGGTGTGCGTGACTGCTTTATAGCCGCCGTCTGACAGATAAGCGATGGCGGCTCCCGCGGCCGCTCCGGCGCTGACTGCGCCGCAGTATGCGGAGAGGGTGCCGATACCGGTCTTTTCGTGGATGGCGATCAGGTTGGAGAGTGCGAGGGCACGGTATAATTTCTCCCGGGAAACGCCCAGCTCACGGGCACAGATGATGACCGGCACGGAACAGACGATGCCCTGATTGCCGCTGCCGGAATTGATATAGACGGGCAGCTCACAGCCGTCCATGCGCGCGTCGGAACCGGCGGCCGCGTATGCTTTTGCGCGGTTGTACATTCCGTCTCCGTAGGCATTCAGAAGAGTGCTGCCGACATTTGCCCCGTAGTTGCCCTGCAGTCCCTCTTCCGCGATGGCCATGTTGCAGGAGATGACGCGGTCGAAAAGCTCTGATACATCAAAGACATCCAATGCCTCGACAAATTCCCAGATGCCTTCTACATTCATCCAGCTGCGGTCCGCGGTCTGCGTGCAGCCCCCCGAAGCTGCCTGTGTGCAGTTCTTCGAAGCTGCCTGAAAGATGGTTTTGCCATTCTTTTCCATGAGCACAATCTGCGTATGGTGATCGGTGATCTGCACTTTTGCGCTTTCATCTTTGGCGTAAGCGCTGACGATCAGATTGAACACCGGTCCGTCCGTCAGGGCGCTGACGGTGATCGGTACGGATTCCATATAGTCCCGGATATCCGGTATCTGGTCCTCCCGGATGCCGGTGAGTACCTCAAGCGCGGCGTCCGCGTCTCCGGCAATCACGCCTGCTGCGCAGGCCGCTTCGGTCCCTTTCATATGGCCGGTATTCGGCACGATCACGCTTTTGACATTTTTGATAATGCTGCCGCTGGCCTGCACTTCAATGCGATCCGGGAGAGTCCCCAGTAGCTCCCGTGCTTTTGCGGCGGCGTAGGCTATGGCGATCGGCTCTGTGCAGCCAAACGCGGGAACCAGTTCCTCTTTAAGAGTAGTAAGATAGCGGTCGTAGTTTTCCGGTTTCATATGAGTTTTTTCTCCTTTGCTGTTTATGCTTCCGTTTATCTCAGATCATATGATTTGAGCGACAAAAAAGGGTATGATACTATATGTGTATGGGACTGATCTCATATTCCGACCGGAACGGCGTTCCGTAGCGCAGGGTGCGCAGGCTACGGTACAGATGAGAGGCTGCCGTATCCTGATTCCACATCTGCAGTCCCATATCGGAAAGAAGTCCGGGAGCGTGTGCCGCTTTTGAAATAAGCGGCAGGGCGCTTCTTATTTTAATTTCGTGAAGCAATGGTGCGGCATCCTGCCGGAACCCCAGAAGATGTGCGTAAAAAACTCCGCCATTTGTGCGCCAGGAGACCATGTCAGCCTTGCGTATATCGAGAACAAGATGGAGCAGAGCGCGGCGTACATGCGTTTCCGTGATCTGCTTTGTCTTTATCAGCGCGACTGTCTCATCAAAGCTTTTGCCCACACAGTTAAAGCGCAGCTTTTCCATCCGCGCGGACAGAGCGGGCGAAATATCATGAATATCATCAAAACGGTTCTCTGCAGGATGTCCGATGGATTTGCCGGTATAGCTGTCGGCAAAATTTTCAGCGGAAGGAAAATTTATGTTCCCGCAGAGCAGCTTCTGCGTCAGTACCGGAAGCAGTTCGTCCGGAAATACGGGTGTCCGGCTGGCATCCCAAAAGGATTCTGCGCAGGCAGCCGGGATGTAGCGGGAGAGTTCACTTCGCAGGGCCGGATCATAATCAGCTCCGGATGGAGCAGCGCCCTGCGTGGGTAAAAGCTGCCACTTCCCGCGAAGACAAGTGCGAATGGCCCCCGCCGAACAGTAGTCGCCTGCCAGATCCTGATTCGAATAAAGACTTCCTTTTCGCAGAACAGGAACAGGTGTGATCGAGGAACTGATTCTCTGCAATGCCTTACAGTATTCTACACCAAGAATGTTATTCGGGGTGGAAAGGAGAGTTTCGGCTGATTCTGTGTCAGAGAGACAGTATGCGGCAGCTTTCGCACGCGCTTTCGGAAATGTCATTCCTCTTCGCAGCCCCTTTCGAAGCATCTCTTTATAGGGCTCCGGTTCCTCCAGAAGAAGTGCGGCGACACTGCGGAACGCGTCAACATACGCGGACTGCTGCTGCGCCGGGGCTTTGTTTATCCTTGCATTTGCCGCAGAGACATCCTCAGGCTCCGCCCCAAAACACAGCGCGTTCACGACACCGAGCGCGTCGAGCATCCGCACGGCACCTTCAGCAAAATATTCCGCGCTGCCTGTCGCGTAGCAGACGGGCAGTTCTACTACAAGATCCGCTCCGCACTGCAGAGCCATCCGGGCGCGCGTGTATTTGTCAAAAATTGCCGGTTCACCACGCTGCACAAAGTCCGGGCTCATTACGACGACCGCGTAGTCTGCGTCAGCAAGCTTCTTCGCTTCTTGTATGTGATATTTATGTCCGGTATGGAACGGATTGTATTCCGCGATAATGCCGACTGTGCGCATCCGGTCGTCTCCTTTCTGTTTCTGAACCTGATACATTTCTCAGGACATACTACCAGAAATGTGCCTGATTTTCCAGATGCGTGCGCAGATTTATTATTTTTTTCGGATTTTATCGGAATTCAGAAAATTTTTTTCCGGATCTCATATGTGAATCAGGAAACGTCGAAAACGGATCTGTGCCAGTCCCTGCAGCAGGAAATTTTACAAGGCGGATTCTTGCGTATATAAAGCAAACATGTTATACTTCTGACAAATTGCAGCACAAACGAAGAAAAGTGTAACTGTTCAGTACCTTCACAGTTACGGGAAAAAGTCCATTTAAAATCGCTGCGCGATGGGACTTTTTCCTGTAGAATGAACGTTTTCATACGTACCTCGCAGCGAGTGCGAGGTACTGTCCTGAATAGTTACAGAAAAGCAGCTTTATCGTTACATTCACAGCGCTGCTGTGAATAGTAACAATGTATCAATACGGAGCAGTTATGAAGGGAGAAGTTATGAAAACAGAAGTTACGGAAAGAAAGAGCCAAGATACAGGCTTTGGGGAATGGTCTGTCCGCATCCTGATGCTTTTGATGCTGAGTGTTCTGATCAGTTTCTGTGTGCCGTATGCTCAGACAGGCATGAGCACTGTTTCCGCGGAGGAGACGGTCACGACCGGCTGGAAGACAAAGAGCAAGAAGGTATATTATTATAAGAGCGACGGGAAAAAAGCAACCGGTCTGGTGACGATAGACGGCAAAAAATATTATTTTAATTCCAAAGGCGTGCAGCGCACCGGCTGGCAGAAGATCGGCAGCAGCTATTACTATTTTAAACTCTCCAATGGCTCGGGCGGCTATATGGTCAAAAGCACGAAGATCAACGGCGTCACGATCAGCAAAAGCGGGAAAGCAACGTTTTCCGGCAAAAATAAGACGAAGCTGAAGAATAAGGTCAAGGTGATGGTCAAGGCAAACAAGCTGGTGGAGGCAGCCACGAAGCCGACCCAGACGAAGGCACAGAAGCTGAAGGCCTGCTTCCAGTATCTGATTAAAAATTATAAATATAAGGGCTCGCCGATCTTTAATAAAACGAACAACTGGGCTGTGGACAATGCGGCTTCCTTATTTGCCAATAAGCACGGCAGCTGCTATGAATTCGGCGCCGCATTTGCGTTTATCGCAAACGCGGTCGGCTATAAAAACTGCTACGCCGTATCCAGCGGCGGGCATGGCTGGGCAGAGATCAATGGCAAGGTCTATGATCCGACGTGGGAGATCACGGATACAAGGTACAGCTATTACGCGGTGCCTATGAGCCTGAGCGGCGTGGGCGGACGGCCGAACTATAAAAAATATGGCTATTACAAAGTGAAAATTTAACAAATTTGTCTTGTATGCATCCGCGATTTGGTTTATAATTCGAGATAAGTGTTTCCGGCAAAAATCGCGTTTTGAATCGTGCCGGAAAAGATTTTAACAATTATACCGGAGGATAGTAAAATGAATGTACTGGTAATTAACTGCGGAAGCTCTTCACTGAAGTATCAGCTGATCAATTCAGATACAGAGCAGGTACTGGCAAAGGGTCTCTGCGAGAGAATCGGCATCGACGGAAGACTGACCTATCAGAAGGCCGGCTGCGACAAGGAGATCACGGAAGCTCCGATGCCGACGCACAAGGAAGCGATCCAGATGGTGCTGGATGCACTCGTAAATGAGAAGACCGGCGCAATTGCCAGCCTTACCGAGGTGAATGCGGTCGGCCACAGAATCCTGCATGGCGGCGAGAAGTTCGCGGGTTCCTTTATTATCAATGACGAAGTGATCAAGGCGGTTGAGGACTGCTGCGACTTAGGCCCTCTGCACAACCCGGCGAACCTGATTGGTATTAATGCCTGCATGGAGCTGATGCCGAACGTACCGATGGTAGGCGTATTCGATACCGCATTCCATCAGACGATGCCGGAGAAGGCATATCTGTATGGCCTTCCGTATGAGTATTATGAGAAATACCGCATCCGTAAATACGGGTTCCACGGGACAAGCCACAGCTTTGTTTCCAAACGTACGGCAGAGTTTTTAGAACTTGATCTTGAGAACAGCAAGATTATCGTAGCACATCTGGGCAACGGCGCATCCATTTCCGCTGTACAGGACGGCAAGTGTGTCGATACATCCATGGGTCTGACTCCTCTGGAGGGCCTTGTGATGGGCACCCGTTCCGGCGACATCGATCCGGCCGTGATGGAATACATTGCAAAGAAAGAGAACCTGGATATGGCCGGTGTGATGAACGTATTAAATAAGAAGTCCGGCGTATATGGCCTTTCCGGCGGTCTCTCCAGCGACTTCCGCGATCTTGAGGACGCGATGAATAAGGGCGATAAGAAAGCAAAGAACGCGATCGAGGTGTTCAGCTACCGCGTAGCGAAGTACATCGGTTCCTATGTAGCGGCCATGAACGGTGTGGACGCGATTGCATTTACGGCTGGTATCGGCGAGAACGCTCCGACTGTCCGCAAGATGGTCATGAGCTATCTCGGATATCTCGGCATCACGCTCGACGAGGAAGCGAACGCGAAGCGCGGCGAGGAGATGGTGATCTCCACAGCGGATTCCAAAGTGAAGGTAGCGGTCATCCCGACTAATGAGGAGCTGGCAATCTGCCGCGAGACTGTGGCGCTGGTGAAATAACGAGCAGAATTTGTGTAAAATATTTATTGACAAAACAATATCTGGCAGGTATAATCTTTTGAGTGTGCACAGGAGGCCGCATTTTGATAGATCTGACCGATGTGATTTTAAATGATGGGAAAACAGCGGATTATGAGTTTCAAATCGCGCTCCCGGTTCTATCTTACCGGTTCGGCGATTTTCGGATCATCGACAGTTCAGCCGGTGTTCTGCAGATTGAGAATCAGGGTGAGCAGAAGATTTCCCTGACCGGCGAGATTGAACTGACGGTGGAATTCCCGTGCGCGCGATGTCTGGAGAGCGTCAGCCACAGACTGATAGTCAGGCCTGAGCTGGAGCTTGATCTGAAAGAGAAAAATGATTATATTGATGGATATTACCTGGATGTGGATCAGGTGATTCACGATGAGGCATTGCTGGTCTGGCCGGAGCGTGTGCTCTGCCGCAGTGACTGCAGGGGATTGTGTGTGAAGTGCGGACAGAATCTGAATCTCGGAAGCTGCTCCTGTGCGGATGCACCTTCTGATCCGAGAATGGCTAAGATCCTTGATATTTTCAGTAATTATAAGGAGGTGTGATCCGTGTCTATCTGTCCGAAAAATAAACATTCCAAGGCGAGAAGAGATAAGAGAAGGGCTACCTGGAAAATGTCCGCTCCAACTCTTGTAAAATGCAGCAAATGCGGCGAGCTGATGCTTCCGCACAGAGTCTGCAAGGCCTGCGGGACGTACAATAAAAAAGAGATTATCGCCATGGGCGAGTGATTTCTGCTTCTGAATCGTTCGGGCCGCCGCAAAATGAGCCAGATAATGGCAGGGTTTTGCGGCGGTTCTTTTCGTTTGTGTTTTTCGCATAAACAGATTTTTTGTGTTGCTTTTTTAAATAATGTCTAGTATGATGTTTTCAGGATTCCGGGGTGCTGAGCGCCAGTGGCGCTCGTTTGGGACCGACCGAAGCATAGCGTAGATGCGCAGTACGGAGGAATCCGCAGGTATCATACAGATGATATACGAACATATGGAGGCCAATATCGATGAGTGAGACGATCCGTGTGGTAGTCGATGCCATGGGCGGCGACAATGCTCCGGGGGAGCTGGTAAAAGGCGCCGTACAGGCGGTTCAGGGACATGAGACGATTCATGTGATCCTGACCGGCGATCAGGATGTGATCAATACGGAACTGGCGAAGTACAGCTATCCGAAAGAACGGGTGGAGATTGTACACTGCAGTGAGGTGATCCAGACAGCGGAGCCGCCGGTCAACGCCATCCGTACGAAAAAGGATTCTTCGCTTGTAGTCGGGCTGCAGATGGTCAAAAGGGGCGAAGCGGACGCGATCGTTTCCGCTGGTAATTCCGGCGCGATTCTGGTGGGCGGTCAGGCGATTGTCGGCCGTATCAAAGGGATTGAGCGTCCGGCACTGGCGCCTGTGATTCCTACTGAGAATGGTTGTTCTCTGCTGATCGACTGCGGCGCGAATGTAGATGCGAAGTCGCACCATCTGGTACAGTTTGCGCAGATGGGTTCTGCTTATATGGAGCATGTTCTCGGCGTGAAGAATCCGAGAGTGGGCATTGTCAATATCGGCGCCGAGGAAGAGAAAGGGAATACGCTTGTGAAAGAGACATTTCCGCTTCTGAAGGAATGTCCGGGGATCAACTTCATCGGCAGTGTCGAAGCCCGGGATATTCCGGCAGGCGTATGCGACGTGATCGTCTGCGAGGCCTTTGTCGGCAATGTGATCTTAAAGCTTTATGAGGGTGTGGGCAGCACTCTGATCCATATGGTCAAGGGCAGCCTGATGAAGAATCTGAAGACAAAGATCGGCGGCGCTTTGATTTCATCCTCTCTGAAGGAGACACTGAAGGCTTTTGACGGCAGCCAGTACGGCGGGGCGCCTCTTCTCGGACTGAAAGGCCTTGTCGTGAAGACACATGGCAGCTCCAAAGCACGCGAGGTGACCACCTCGATTTATCAGTGCGAGACCTTTAAAAAGCAGAGGATCAATGAGATCATCAGAGAATATCTTGCCGCTGAATAAATGCTTTGCAATGATTAAATCTGCGTTTCATGCCGGCGACAGATCGTTTTTCTGTGCGAAAGGATAAAGGAGAGAACAGTATGGAATTTGAGAAATTACAGAAGATTATTGCGGATGTACTGAATGTAGATTCGGATGAGATTACGATGGATACGACGTTTACAGATGATCTCGGTGCGGATTCTCTGGATGTATTCCAGATTATCATGGGGATTGAGGAAGAGTTTGATATTGAGATCCCGAACGAAAAGGCGGAGACGATCGTCACCGTTGGGGACGCAGTCGAAGCGATCCGCTCAGCCGTTTGATCAACGAGGTGCGCGGCGCGGTGTTCTACTTCAGAATACACAGGAGGGAGGCTGCGCGGCCTCCCTTTTTCCCGTTATAAAATGGTTTAGCAAAGGATGATATCAGATGAATGAGACAAAATTCCACGAACTGGAGGAAAAAATCGGCTACCGGTTTCATAACCGGAGACTGCTGGCGCAGGCGCTTTCTCACAGTTCGTTTGCGAATGAACACAGGGCGGAAGGGTTTAAGGACAATGAACGCCTGGAATTTTTAGGCGACGCTGTGCTGGAGCTTGTCAGCAGTGATTTCCTGTATCACGCCTATCCGGATATGCAGGAGGGGGCGATGACAAAGCTGCGTGCAAGTCTTGTCTGTGAACCAACGCTGGCGCTTTCCGCGAAAGAATTTGATCTGAGCCGTTATCTTATGCTCGGAAAGGGAGAAGAGCATACCGGTGGACGGCTGCGCGATTCCATTGTATCGGACGCGTTTGAAGCGCTGATCGGCGCGATGTATCTGGATGGGGGACTTATTCCAGCCAGGGCTTTTATCGAACGGTTCGCTCTGAAGGATATTGAGCATAAAAAGCTGTTTTATGACAGCAAGACGGTGCTGCAGGAAATCGTGCAGAGAGATCCTGACCATGGAGAGATCCGCTACGTGATCGTAGGAGAAGACGGGCCGGATCACGCGAAGACCTTCCGCGCTGAGGCCTGGGTGGGCGAACGTAAAGTCGGTTCGGGCAGCGGCAGTACGAAAAAGGCAGCGGAACAGGAGGCCGCGTATCGGGCGATTCAGGCGATGAACGCGTCAGGGGAGAATGGGTAAAGTATGTATCTGAAGAGTATTGAAGTACAGGGCTTTAAATCATTTGCCAATAAAATCGTTTTTCAGTTTCACAACGGCATTACGGCAATTGTTGGCCCGAATGGAAGCGGAAAGAGCAATGTAGCCGACGCAGTGCGCTGGGTGCTCGGTGAGCAGAGCGCGAAGTCTTTGCGCGGTTCGAGCATGCAGGACATCATTTTTGCCGGGACCGAGACACGAAAGCCGCTTGGATTTGCTTCGGTATCAATCACACTGGACAATGCGGATCATCAGCTTGCCGTCTCATATGATGAGGTGACGGTGACACGGCGTGTGTATCGTTCCGGTGAGAGTGAGTATCTGATGAATGGGACGCAGGTGCGTCTGCGCGACATCAACGAGCTTTTCTACGACACGGGTATCGGTAAGGAAGGCTATTCCATTATCGGACAGGGCCAGATTGAGCGGATCATCAGCGGAAAGCCGGAGGAGCGCAGGGAGCTTTTTGATGAGGCTGCCGGCATTGTCAAGTTCAAACGCCGGAAAATGTCCGCGTTGAAAAAGCTGGATTCGGAACGTCAGAATCTGACGCGTGTCAATGATATCCTCTCCGAACTGACCCGTCAGCTGGGGCCGCTGGAAAAGCAGGCGGAAACGGCAAAGATCTACCTGCAGAAAAGAGATACCTTAAAGACCTGCGACGTCAATCTTTTTTTGCTGGAGACCGAAAAGATTCAGAAGGATATGGAATCTCTGTCAGAAAAACAGCAGGTGACCGAAGAACAGCTTGCATCCGCGAAAATGGAATATGACCGCACAAAGACAGAGTATGAAGCTGCTGAGCAGGAAATCGCCCGCATGGATGAAGCTTTGCAGAAAAAGCGCGATGAGGCTGCGGAAGGGCGGCTTCGCAAAGGACAGTTTGAGAACCAGATCCAGCTGCTTAAGGAACAGATCCGTACCGCAGAGAACAGCGACGAGCATTTTCATTCCCGTATCACGGCGATTGACGGTCAGATCGCGGAGTATGAAGAGCAGGAAAGGCAGGCGGGGGAAGAACTGGACAGCCAGCGCGGTCAGCTGAAGCTTGCCAGTGCCGACGCCTCTGCGAAGCAGGAAATAATCGCAGTACTTGGCAGCGAATGCGCTTCCCTGGAGTCGGACATCGAGAAGGCCAAGGGTGCGATCATTGATCTTTTGAATCAGCGGGCTACGCTGAAAGCGCATATGCAGCGCTATGACACGATGGCGGAGCAGGCGCAGCTGCGGAAGACACAGCTTTCGCAGGAAGTGCTGCGGCTGAAAAGTGAGGAGGCCTCGCAGGACGATATCTGCCGCCAGACGCAGGCGGAATACGACGAGGTCACGGCACGCATTGAGGCGCTGAATGAGAGAAGCGACGCGGTCAATGAGTCGCTGGAGAAGACACAGCGGGAGCTGACCGGACAGAATCAGCGGATGGAGGAAGATCACACCCGTTATCACAGAGAGGTTTCGCGGCTGGAGTCGCTGAAAAATATTGCGGAGCGCTATGACGGATACGGGAACAGCATCCGCCGCGTGATGGAGAGGAAGAACCAGGAACCCGGTATTCTGGGCGTGGTCGCGGATATTATTCGTGTGGATAAGGAATATGAGACCGCGATCGAGACGGCTCTGGGCGGAAATATTCAGAACATCGTCACAGATACCGAGGAGACTGCAAAACGGCAGATTGAGTATTTAAAAAAGAATAAATACGGGCGCGCGACCTTTCTGCCATTGTCCGGTCTGACGAACCGCGGCGGCTTTTCCACACCGCAGGCACTGAAAGAGCCGGGCGTGATCGGACTTGCCTCCTCCCTTGCCCAGGCGGACGCAAAATACGGCACTCTGGTAGAGTCTCTGCTTGGACGAACGGTCGTGGCGGATCAGATCGATCATGCGATCGCTCTGGCAAAAAAATACCGGCATTCCCTGCGCATAGTAACACTCGACGGAGAGCTGTTGAATCCGGGCGGATCAATGAGCGGCGGCGCTTTCAAAAACGCCGGAAATCTGCTGGGACGCCGCCGGGAAATCGACGATCTGGAAAAGCGCGTGAAGAAAAGCTGGGCAGCTCTGGATGAACTGCAGGGTCTGATTGACCGTACCCGCAGCGAGCGCAATCGCCTGCGGGAAGAGCTTGTCCGTCTGAATGAGGAATTGCAGAAGGAATATCTGGCCCAGAATACGGCAAAGCTGCGTCTGGATGAGATCAGTGAAAAACAGAGCTCTACATCGGAGACCTGGCGGAAGCTGCAGGGTGAGCATGCCCAGATCGAGCAGCAGATGAAAGACATTCAGGACAGCCTTTCCGGGGAGCAGGATGAGCTGGATCGATCCGTACAGAAAGAAAAAGAGTACGAGACGAAAATCAGCGAACAGCAGGCGCTTCTGGAGCAAAAACGGCTTGAAGAGCGGGAAGCTTCCGCAAAAGTGCAGGAGACGCAGCTGCTTCTTTCCAGACTGGAACAGCAGGAACAGTTTATCCGGCAGAACCTGACCCGCATCCGTCAGGAAAAGGAACGCCTGCTTCAGGAAAAAGCGGAAGCCGAGGAAGAACAGAAGGGCGCGGCAGGAAATGTCCGCGAAAAGCAGGAGCAGATTGCGCAGATTGAAGATGTGCTGATCCATGCCGAAGCATCAGAAAAGAATCTGCAGGAAGAAATAGAGAAGCTGCAGGCCCAACGGGAGGCGATCGGCGCCTCACATAAACAGTTTTTTGCCGCACGGGAAGAACTGTCCGAGCAGATCAGCCTTCTGGATAAAGAGAGCTTCCGCCTGAATGCGCAGGCGGAGAAGATCACGGAGCAGAAGGACGCGCGGATTAACTATATGTGGGAAGAATATGCGCTGACCTGGACATCCGCACAGGAGCTTAAGGATGAGTCCTGTACGGCAGTGACGCCGCTCAAAAAGCAGATTGCGGAGCTGAAAAGTGAGATCAAAGCGCTCGGCAGCGTGAATGTGAACGCGATCGAGGATTTCAAAGAGCTTTCCGAGCGGCATACGTTCCTCTCCGGGCAGCATGAGGATCTGCAGAAGGCGGAAGCGGCTCTGGTGAAGATCATCGAGGAACTTGACGCGGGAATGCGTACGCAGTTTAAAGAACAGTTTTCCCGTATACAGGCCGAGTTTGATAAGACCTTCAAACAGCTGTTCGGCGGAGGCCGCGGCACGCTGGAGCTGATGGAGGACGAAGACATCCTTGAAGCAGGCATCCGCATCATCGCGCAGCCGCCCGGCAAGAAGCTGCAGAACATGATGCAGCTCTCCGGCGGAGAAAAATCGCTGACCGCGATCGCGCTGCTGTTCGCCATCCAGAATCTGAAACCCTCGCCGTTCTGCCTGCTGGATGAGATCGAGGCGGCGCTCGACGAGAGCAACGTAGACCGATTTGCAAATTATCTGCACCGGTTGACAAAAAATACGCAATTTATTATCATAACTCACAGAAGAGGCGTGATGAACGCGGCGGATCGTCTGTACGGCATTACCATGCAGGAAAAAGGCGTTTCCACGCTTGTGTCAGTCAACCTGATCGAGGATGAACTGGACGCGTGATGCATGGCCGGAGAGAGCCTGTGGTGTCTGCCGGTAAAGCATCCAGGGGTCTTAGCCGGGAGATCATTTTGAACTGAGCAGGTAATCGGAGCACAGGGTTTGCTGCAGACAGGCATAGAAGAGGAGTGACGTGTATGGAGGAGAAAAAAGGATTTTTCAGACGGCTGGCGGATGGGCTGGCGAAGACCCGGAACAACATTGTCTCCGGCGTCGACGCGATTTTCCGAGGGTTTTCCAGTATTGACGATGATTTTTACGATGAGATCGAGGAAATCCTTGTGATGGGCGACCTTGGCATCAATGCGACGACGTCGATCATAGAAGATCTGAAAGCCAAAGTAAAGGAACGGAATATCAAGGACCCAGCCGCATGCAAGCAGCTGCTCATCGAGAGCATTAAGGATGAGATGAATGTCGGTGAGACTGCGTATGAGTTCGAAAACCGCAGATCTGTAATCCTCGTGATCGGTGTCAACGGCGTCGGTAAGACCACCAGCATCGGCAAGCTTGCGGATATGCTGAAAAACCAGGGGAAAAAGGTCGTCCTCGCTGCTGCGGATACATTCCGCGCCGCTGCCGGAGAACAGCTGGTGGAATGGGGGCAGAGGGCTGGCGTAGACGTCATCAGCGGACAGGAGGGATCGGATCCCGCCTCTGTAGTCTATGACGCAATCGCTGCGGTGAAGGCCCGCAACGCGGATGTCCTGATCTGCGATACGGCGGGACGTCTGCACAATAAAAAGAATCTGATGAATGAGCTCGGAAAGATCAACCGGATTCTGGAGCGGGAATATCCGGAGGCGTACAAAGAGACTCTGGTGGTACTGGACGGCACTACAGGGCAGAACGCGCTCGTGCAGGCCCGTGAATTCAAAGAAGCCGCGGACATTACGGGCATTATCCTTACGAAGCTGGACGGCACGGCAAAGGGCGGAATTGCGGTGGCCATCCACTCGGAGCTGGGTATTCCGGTGAAGTATATCGGTGTCGGCGAGAAGATCGATGATCTGCAGAAATTCAACCCGGATGATTTTGTGAACGCACTGTTTGATTATGATCCGGCGGCCGCACGATGATAAAAAGCGGTAAGCAGCAAAAGCCGGGGCAGTGACATAATCGCGGAAAAATGAATAATCGTGAAGATATGGAACGGTTGCAATGAAGAAAGGAACGAATGGTGACGGAAATGGAAATGCTGACATTGGAGAGTTTTGACGAGGCCTGTGAGTGCGTGAAACAGGTCGTTTCGGAGACCAAGCTGGTCTACAGTGATTATTTCAGCGCACAGACCGGCAATAAGGTCTATCTGAAGCCGGAAAATATGCAGAAGACGGGAGCATATAAGATTCGCGGGGCTTATTATAAGATCAGCACCCTCACCGATGAGGTGCGCGCGAAAGGCCTGATTACCGCGTCAGCCGGAAATCACGCGCAGGGCGTCGCCTACGCGGCGCAGGCGTATGGCTGTAAGGCAGTGATCGTGATGCCTGCCACGACGCCTCTGATGAAGATCAACCGCACAAAGAGCTACGGCGCGGAGGTGGTGCTGCACGGCGAAGTGTACGATGAGGCCTGCGAGTACGCGCTTCAGCTTGCGGATGAAAAGGGCTATACCTTTATTCACCCGTTCGACGATCCGGCTGTGGCGACCGGCCAGGGTACGATCGCGATGGAGATCATCAAGGACCTGCCGCTCGTGGATTATATTCTTGTGCCGATCGGCGGCGGCGGCCTGGCGACCGGCGTTTCTACGCTGGCAAAGCTGCTGAATCCGAAGATCCAGGTCATTGGTGTGGAGCCGGAGGGCGCTGCCTGCATGAAGGCTTCTCTTGCGGCCGGGGAGGTCACGACCCTTCCGGGTGTGAATACCATTGCAGACGGCACCGCGGTCAAGACTCCCGGTTCCGTTATTTTCCCGTATATTCAGAAAAATCTCGACGACATCATCACCGTAAGCGATGATGAGCTGATCGTGGCTTTCCTTGATATGGTGGAAAACCATAAGATGATCGTTGAGAACTCCGGCCTTCTGACCGTGGCGGCGCTGAAACATCTTGATTTTAAAAATAAGAGGGTCGTGTCGATCTTAAGCGGCGGCAACATGGACATCATCACCATGTCTTCCGTTGTGCAGCATGGTCTGATCCAGAGAGACCGGATCTTTACCATTTCGGTTCTGCTTCCGGACCGTCCGGGCGAGCTTGTGCGAGTGGCTTCCATCATCGCCGAGGAACAGGGCAATGTCATCCGTCTGGATCACAATCAGTTCGTCAGCACCAACCGCAACGCGGCCGTGGAGCTGCGGATCACGCTGGAGGCATTCGGAACGGATCACAAGAAACGTATTATTGACGCGCTGAAGAACCACGGATACAATCCGATCCAGAAGGCAGCGACGCTCTGATTACGTTTCAGGAAAGAGAATAATTATATGGACAGTGAATTAAGATTTGCCATTTTAATCGATGCGGACAATATTTCAGACCGTTACGTGAAGATCATTCTGGATGAGGCCGCCAACAGCGGTGTCGCCACGTATAAGCGGATTTACGGCGACTGGACAAGCCCGCGTCTGGCGTCATGGAAAAACGTTCTGCTGGAAAATTCCATTATCCCGATGCAGCAGTACAGCTATACCTTCGGGAAAAACGCCACGGATTCCTCAATCATCATCGACGCGATGGACATCCTGTATTCGGGGAATGTCGACGGCTTCTGTCTGGTCTCCTCCGACAGCGACTTTACCAGGCTGGCTTCCAGACTGCGGGAATCCGGCATGCAGGTGATCGGCATGGGCGAGCAGAAGACGCCGAAACCGTTTATCTCCGCATGCAACCAGTTCAAATATCTGGATCTGATCTATTCCAACCAGCAGAAGGAGGAGGAAGAACAGGAAGTGCAGGAAACTCCAAAACAGAAAACGGGTGCTTCCGCCTCGAAACACAAAGAATCTTCCGGTTCCTCCAAAAAGAAGTCTTCTGGTTCGAAGGACAGGGAGCTGAGGCAGGTCCGCAAGACGATCAACGCCATCATCGAAAAGTTTTCCGACGAGGACGGATGGCTGTTTTCGGGAAAGCTTGGCGACCAGCTTTCCAAGCGTATGCCGGAATTTGACGTGCGCAACTATGGATTTACAAAGTTTACGCCGTTTATCAATTCCCTCGGCAATTATGAGACGGACAAGCGCTCCGCGAGCGGGGGATCGCAGCAGATCTATTTCCGGATTAAAGACGGTAAAACAAAATAAGAGTTCACGGGCAGGTTCTGGAAGGACCTGCCTTTTACATACAATGATAATACCAGGGTCAAAAAGGAGCTTCTATGACAGGTTCACTTCAAAAAAATACACTGGCGCAATCCCTTCAGCTTCCGGAGGACTGCCGGCGGGGGTGTGCGCTTGCCACAATGACGGGACGGAAACGGCTCTGTATTGAGAATTTCAAGGGAATCTGTTCCTATACGCCTGAGAGCGTGCGGCTTAACGTAACGGGCGGCAGAATCTGCGTGAGCGGTCAATGTCTGCGGATTGACTGCTATTCAAAGGAGGAAATCGAAATCTCCGGCCGGATTGCAAAGATTGAGTTCGAGTAACAGTTCAGAATATTATAAAAGGAGCTTCCTGTATGGAACAGCGTTTGCTCGATTTCTTCCGCGGTTATGTCCGTATCCGGATCACCGGTTCCTCCCGTGACCGTTTCCTGAATCTGTGTGCGCACCGGGGAATCCGGCTGTGGTGCCTGATGGCGGTCGAAGATGGTTTTGAAGCCTGTATTTCCAAAACGGATTTTTTCGTCTGAAAGAGATTGTCCGTAAAAGCCATACGGACATTCGGATCACAAGGCGGTATGGGTTTCCGTTTCTGATTCACAGATACCGGCAAAGAGGCGCCTGCCTTGCCGGCGCTTTCTGCGCTCTGCTGCTGCTGGCCTGGCTGTCCGCGCATATCTGGAGCATTACGATCGAAGGTAATGTTTCCCAGACAGACGACGTGATATTTGAATATCTGGGAAATGAAGGCGTGAGCCACGGCATGTGGAAAAATCAGGTGAATACGCAGGAACTCTCGGACGGGATCCGGAATTATTTCAGCCGGTTCTCCTGGGTCTCCGCGGAGCTGAAAGGGACGCGGCTTTCCATCTATGTCAAAGAAGGACTTCCGGATGAGGAAGAACCCGATGAATCGGAAAACGGAACGCTTTCCGGCATTGCCGCGGCAAAATCCGGCGAAATCATCTCCATCTATGTGCGGAAAGGAATCGCAGCGGTGGCGGCAGGAGATGTGGTGGAGGCCGGAACCCTGCTTGTATCGGGACAAATTCCGATCTACAGTGACGACGGGGAAATTATTTCCTGGCAGGAGACAACCGCGGATGCGGATATTGTGATTAGAACAGAGACACCTTATTATGAGGAGCTGGAATATGAAACGGAGCTGAAATACTATACCGGTAAAGAAAAAGTGCGGCATATGCTGCGCGTAGGCGGGGCTTTCTTCTCACTTCCCGGAAATCTGACGCCGTATGATTCCGGTGATGTCACAGGAGAAATTACCCAGATGAAAATATCTGAAAATTTTTATCTGCCGATATGGTTTTATAAATATACAATCCGTGAGTATGAAAATTTGAACTATATCATTTCAAAAGAGCAGGCGTGCGAAAACTTAGAAGATAATTTATATTCTTTCATTGAAAGTTTAAAGAAAAAAGGGGTTCAAATATTTCAAAATAATGTTACAATAGGAACGTATGAAAAATCGGCAGTAGCGCAGGGGATCCTGATTACGGATGAGAGCGCGGTAACGCGGGTTGATGAGAGTGCACCGGACATATGAAAACACTTCGGATACGCGGACTGCCGGATCATACGCTTCGAGCGACAAAAGGGTAAATGATTTGGAGGAAGAGCTGCGGGAATGAGCATGTCAGAGAAGACTCTTACCATATCGGCCGGACACGAGACGAATGTTTTCGGCCAGTTTGACAAAAATATCAAAAAGATAGAAAGGGCGCTTCATGTGACCGTGTTGAACCGCGACGACGGAATTCGTGTGATCGGAGGACCCGATAATATCGCACGGGCGGGCGAAATTTTTGAAAACCTCTCGGAGCTGTCCCGCCGCGGGAACCTTATCACAGAGCAGAATGTGGATTACGCGATCGCGCTGGCGATGGATGGAAAGACTTCTTCTCTGGTAGAGATGGACAATGACTGCATCTGCCATACGATCAACGGCAAACCGATCAAGCCTAAGACGCTCGGACAGAAAAGCTACGTGGACGCTATCCGGCGGGATATGATCGTGTTCGGGATAGGTCCGGCCGGTACCGGCAAGACCTATCTGGCGATGGCCATGGCGATCGCGGCGTTCAAAAATGAGGAGGTCAGCCGTATCATCCTCACGCGTCCGGCGATTGAGGCGGGGGAGAAGCTTGGTTTCCTTCCGGGCGACCTGCAGAGCAAGGTGGATCCGTACCTGCGTCCGCTTTATGACGCACTGTACCAGATCATGGGGGCAGAGAGCTTTTCCAGAAATATGGAAAAAGGCCTGATCGAAGTGGCGCCGCTCGCTTATATGCGCGGACGCACTCTCGACAATGCCTACATTATCCTGGATGAAGCACAGAATACGTCCCCGGCGCAGATGAAAATGTTTCTGACGAGGATCGGCTTCGGTTCGAAAGTGATCGTGACCGGAGACCGTACGCAGAAGGATCTGCCGCCCGGCGCTCCATCCGGTCTGGATATCGCCATAAAAGTATTGTCAAAGGTAGAAGGCATCAGCTTCTGCACACTGACAAGTCAGGATGTCGTGCGTCATCCGCTGGTGCAGCGCATTGTGAACGCTTATGAGGAATATGAGGAGCGGGAGCAGAGGCGAGCGGGCGCGAAAAAGCGCAGCGACGGCAAAGAAGTTCATGACGGCAGGGCACAACACCGGCAGTAAGGTGATACCGAAAGGAGAACGGCAGGATGACCATAGATTTTCAGGATGAATCCGGGGGCAGGCTCGGTATCGATCTGTATGAGACTGCGCAGCGCGTGATCGAAGGGGCGATCGATCATATGGACTGTCCCTATGAAGTCTGCATCGGTCTGACGGTGACGGACAATGAGGAGATCCATCAGCTGAATCTGGAGCACAGGCAGATTGACGCGCCGACGGATGTTCTTTCTTTCCCGATGATCGATTTTGAGACGCCGGGAGAGTTTGACTGGCTTGAGGACGAAGACGACTGCTTTGACCCGGAGAGCGGCGAACTCGTACTTGGTGATATTGTGATTTCCGCGGACAAGGTCCTGGAACAGGCAGACGCATACGGCCATTCGGTGACCAGAGAGTACGCGTTTTTGATCACACACAGTATACTGCACCTTCTTGGCTATGATCACATGACGGCGAGTGACGCAGCCGAGATGGAGCAGATCCAAAAGGATATACTGGAGACACTGCACATAACAAGATAAACAGGAGGGTATAATTATGATGAAAAAACAGTGGATGGCCGGTCTGGCCGCAGCGGCGGTCATGCTCGGCAGCATGGCTATGGGGGGATATGCGTTTGCTGAGGAAGCTGTGACGGACGATACGGTGGCGGCAGAGGAAGCCGCTGCTGACGATACTGCCGTGACGGATGATGCTGCAGAGGATACGACCGAAAGTACGGAAGAGGAATGGGTCAGAAGCTACCTGACCGGCAAGCTTGTTCCGTCGACGATCGGTCGGACGATTCCCATCGCGATCATGATCAATAATATTGAGAATGCGCTTCCGCAGTCTGGTATCAGCAATGCCGCGATTGTCTATGAGGCTCCGGTGGAGGGCGGTATCACACGTCTGCTCGCGATCATGGAGGATTATCAGGATGTTGAGCGTATTGGTTCGGTACGGAGCTGCCGTGAGTATTTTGTGTATTTCGCACGCGAATTTGAAGCAATCTATATGCATTACGGACATGCCGTATTTGCTACTCCGGTGCTGAATCTGGAGGATACGATCCGTTTGAGCGGTATGGCGGATTATGACCTGAATTATGAGGGGGAGGGAGACGTCGTTTACTATCGTTCCGATGATTTCGAATCTCCGCACAACGTATTCACCAATTATGAGCTGATCCAGGCCGGTATTGAATATAAGGGAATTTCCACGGATTATTCTGATGAGTACATTGAGAACAACGGCCATTATCAGTTCGCGGGGGATGATGAAGTCATTACTCTGGATGATGGTGTGGATGCGCTTACGGTGGAGCCGGGGTATGTTTACAATTATCCGGAATTTGTGTATGACGAGGAGACTGGCCTGTACACAAGATATCAGCTTGGCGCTTTGCAGACGGACTATCTGACCGGCAAGGGCCTGACCTATGACAATATTCTGATTCAGTACTGCTCCTATGAGGATCTGGGTGAAGGCTATCTGGATATTGATGTGTATTCCGGCGGGGAAGGCGTATATATCACCCGCGGCAAGGCTATTCCGATTACCTGGGCAAAAGACGATCCGGATCTGGAGAATGAGCTGGGAGACGGCAACTTCGGCGTGACGCATTATTATGACACGGACGGAGAGGAGATCACACTGAATCAGGGCAAGACCTGGGTCTGCATCGTGCTGGATTCCAGCATGGACGATGTGATGATCGGCGAGATCACAGGTGAGGATCTTGCGGCGATGGCTGTATCGACAGAGTCAGCGGATACTGGGACGGTATCTGAAGAGACAGTATCTGAGGAGACGACTGCAGAGTAGTCCTGCGCTCATCTGCGGAATGCTTTTCGTTATGACGGAAGCCTGCGCAGAACAGCGGTCTGCAATTCAAATCATTATGATTTAAACTTACGATTGAAACATTCGATAGCCGGGCAGCGCAACATGTACGGTCTTCCGGGGATTCCCGGACCGAAAAGCGCTGCCGGGCTTTGGTCGTGTAAAGAGGTTGGCTGTGAAAAAGAACAAAAGCGGAAACAACTTTCTCGTGCAGGGGTCGATCCTTGCGGCGGCGGCGATCATCGCCAAGATCATCGGTATGCTTTATCGCGTGCCGCTTCAGAATATACTGGGAAATGAGGGCAGCGGGTACTATTCGACAGCGAATGAGATCTATGCAATCCTGCTGATGGTGTCCAGCTTTAATATGCCGCTGGCCGTGTCCAGACTGGTGTCAGCCAGAGTACAGAGAGGCGAGTATCGGAACGCGCACCGCGTATTTCTTTGCGCAGTGCGGTTTTCCATGCTGATCGGCGGCGTGATTGCACTGGTTACATATGTATGTGCCGGTCTGATCACGAAGTACCTGCTTTCATCGGAACTGGCTGTTTATGGGCTGCGTGTTCTTGCTCCGGCGATTTTCATTTCTGCTATTCTTGGTACTTTCCGTGGTTATTTTCAGGGCTTTTCCAATATGGTGCCGACCGCGTTTTCACAGGTCATTGAACAGATCGTCAACGCGGTGGTTTCTCTGGTCTGTGCGGATATCATGTTCCGTTACGGCACCTCGCTGGCAGCAAGTCAGGGCAATGATTCGCTGGCGGCTGCCTGGGGCGCAGCGGGCGGTACGTTCGGTACCGTCGCGAGTATCAGCGTGGCTCTGATCGTTGTCATGATCATTTATCTGGCACAGGCTAAGACGATGCGTCTGCGCATGAGGAAGGATCATACCGGCGTAAAGGAATCTCAGAGTGACATTTACCGGGAACTGATCGCGACAATCGTTCCGGTTGTCTTAAGTACGGTCGTGTATAATATCACGAATGTTGTGGATCTGGGTGTGTTCAGTAATATTCTGCAGAAACAGGGTTTTTCAGAGGAGCAGACGATGACCATCTGGGGAATTTATTCCGGACAGTTCCGTGTGCTGATGAACGTTCCGCTGGCACTGGCATCCAGTCTGTCGCCGTCTGTGGTGCCAAGTCTGACCGCGGCCATGGAAAAGCATGACAAGGCGGAAGCCAGACGCAAGGTTCAGACATCCATCCGCTTTACCATGTTCCTTACCATCCCCTGCGCTGCCGGACTTGCCGCTCTGGCTGAGCCGATCATTACGATGCTGTTTACCAATGAGACTGGCACACCGCTTTCGGTCGGAATTATGCAGATTGGCTCACTGATGATCATTTTTTACGCGCTTTCGACCCTTTCAACAGGTATTCTTCAGGGAATCGGCCGTATGCGTGAGCCCCTGATCCACTGCTGTATTTCGCTGGTTATCCACCTGATCGTGCTGTATGTGCTGCTGACTACGTTCAATCTGAACATTTACGCGGTCGTGGGCGCGAATATTGTTTTCGCGATCCTCATCAGTATTATGAATGCCGTTTCGATTGCGCGGTATCTGCATTATCGTCAGGAGATTTACCGTACCTTTGTGGTGCCGGCGATTGTCTCTGTCATCATGGCGGCCGGTGCGTACATTGCTTACCTGGGATGCCATATGATTATGGGGAACACGATCTCGACCGTGATTGCGGTGTGCGTGGGCGTTGTACTCTACGGGATCGGTATGGTCTCATTTCACGGGATTACGGAGGAGGAACTGGCCGGGATACCGAAGGGCGGCACGATCATCCGGGTGCTGCGGAAGATGGGGCTGCTCAGATAGATGCGCTTGAACCGAACAGGCGGTCTCGGACACGCTCGCGCTTATAAAACAGCGCAGCAGTACTAAATTCGATCTTCGCTTTACAGCTCGATCTCATTAAGGACTGGCGCTGTCTTTAATAGTCCTCGACCATCCTGTCCGGTTCTGTGCGAACCTGAGTGCTATGAAAATTTCATAATCGATATAGATTTTGTCATAGTTTAGTTTAATAAAATGAAAGGATAGTATCTAAATGAATCAGTTGAAGTTACAGCGCATTAATGAGCTTGCGAGGCGGGCGAAGGCGGAAGGTCTGACGGAGGCGGAGCGTGAGGAGCAGGCGGCGCTTCGGCAGGAGTATATTGAGGCGGTGCGGATGAATCTGCGCGGACAGCTGAATAATATTGATATTGTGAACGCGGACGGTACGGTGGAGAACCTGGGAGAGAAGTATGGAAAAAAAGGACATTAGGAAGATGGTGAAGGAGCGGCGCCGGGATCTGCCGGAGGATGCTCTTATGGAGAACAGCCGGAAAATCTGTGAGATGGTGATGGAGCTGGAGGAATTCCGGGATGCCGCGGAGATTTTTGTTTATATGGACTGTAAAGGCGAGGTTTCGACGAGGCCGCTGATCGAGGCGGCGTGGAGGCTTGGCAAGAAGGTAGCTGCCCCGAAGGTGGAGGGGGAGGATATGAGTTATTATTATATTTCTTCCTATGCTGATGTTGAGGACGGCTATTTTCATGTGCCGGAGCCGAGACCGGAGCATCTGGCCTGCGGCGGGGCATCGGAGCATGCGCTGCTGATCGTGCCGGGCGTGGGATTTGACGCGAATCGGAACCGGTGCGGCTATGGAAAGGGCTTTTATGACCGGTATCTGGCGGCGCATCCGCTTCATCCGACAGTGGCGCTGGCATTTGAGTTTCAGATCGTGGATGAGGTGCCGGTGCGGCCGGAGGATATCCGTCCGCGGAAAGTTGTTACGGAAGCAAGGATGTTGTAATTTCAGTAGTCTTTAAGAAATACAGGTTTACATATGCTGCTGGAAATGTCGGAAAATGTAAATGCTACGTTACTTTGAAGAGACTGGACAGCTGCAATAATATAAGGGAAGAGATAAGGAGTCTGGTATGATTAACGACAGCAGAATTCAGAAAATTCTTTATGGAGGCGACTATAACCCCGAACAGTGGCCGGAGGAGATCTGGGAGGAGGATATGCGCCTCTTTCATTTGGCCGGCATTGACGTAGTGACGCTCAATGTGTTTTCGTGGGCGGCGCTGCAGCCGTCTGAGGATGTCTATGATTTTTCAAAGCTGGATAAGATTATGGATCTGGTGGAGGCGAACGGCCTGAAGGTTTGTCTGGCGACCTCGACATCCGCGCATCCGGCCTGGATGGCGACCAGACATCCGGATATCCTGCGGGTGGAGTATGACGGCACGAAGCGTAAATTCGGCGCAAGGCATAATTCCTGCCCGAACAGCCCGACTTATCAGAAGTATTCGGTGCGTCTGGCGGATAAGCTGGCTGAGCGGTACGGCGACCGTGAGTGTGTGGTGGCATGGCATGTATCGAATGAGTACAGCGGGGAATGCTACTGTGAGAATTGTGAAAAGGCGTTTCGTGTCTGGCTTAAGGAAAAATATGGGACGCTGGACGAGGTGAACCGCGCCTGGGATACGGCGTTCTGGAGCCATACATTCTATGACTGGGATGAGATCGTGGTGCCGGATCTGCGCAGCGAGCATTTCTGGGGGAACCGGACGAACTTTCAGGGGATTTCTCTGGACTATGCAAGGTTTAATTCCGAGAGCCTGCAGCGCTGCTATGAGCGGGAGGCGGAAGTCATCCATAAGAGGCTGCCGGACGCGAAGGTGACGACCAACCTGATGGGCGCCTATAAGGATCTGGATTATAAGAAATGGGCGAAGTCCATGGACTTCATCGCCTGGGACAGCTATCCGGAAAATACGGCTCCCTGGGCGTGGAACGCGATGAATCACGATATCATGTGTTCTTTAAAAGGCGGTATGCCGTATGCGCTGATGGAGCAGACGCCGAGCGTATCTAACTGGCTTTCCTATTGCTCTCTGAAGCGTCCGGGCGTGATGCGCCTCTGGAGCTATCAGGCCGTGGCGCACGGTGCGGATACAGTGATGTTTTTCCAGATGCGCAGGAGCATCGGCGCGTGTGAAAAATATCACGGCGCAGTGATCGATCACGTTGGGAATGAGAATACGAGAGTGTTCCGCGAGATTTCTGCTCTCGGCGGGGAATTAAAGACGCTGGGTAATCATACGCTCGGTGGAAGAATGCAGGCGAAGGCGGCCATTTTCTTTGACTGGGATAACTGGTGGGCGCTGGAGCTTTCCGCGGGTCCGAGTACGGATTTCAAATATATGGATGAGATCTTTACGTATTACCGTGCACTGGCCGAGCAGAATTACCCGGTAGACTTTGTGGGCGTGGAGGATGATCTGGGTCAATATGAGATTTTGATCGCTCCGGCTTTTTATATGACGAAGACAGGGTATGATGAGAAAATCCGCTCGTTTGTGAAGAATGGCGGTACCTTTATCACGACCTTCTTTTCCGGCATCGTGGACGAGCATGATCTCGTTATCACGGGCGGATATCCCGGACGGCTGCGTGATATCCTCGGCATCTGGGTCGAGGAGATCGACGCCCTGCCGCCGGATAAGCACAACCGGATTACATATGAAGGGGAGAAATACTCTGCACGGATGCTCTGTGACATCCTGCATTCAGAGGGAGCCGAGGTGCTGTCCCTGTATGAGAAGGATTTCTATGCCGGGACGCCTGCCCTGACGGTGAACCATTTTGGGGAAGGCAAGGCGTATTATGTCGCGACACAGCTCACGGATGAATTTTACCGCACGTTTATGCGCGAGCGGATGGAAGAGAAAGGAATCCGTCCGGTGTTGCCGCTCTCAAAGGTGACTGTGCAGACGGAAAAGTGTGAGGGGAGCGGACCAGTAAAGGATCAGACGGAAGCTGAAATAAGCTGCGGACAGTCGGGAAATCTGACAGATAAGGATGCGGTAAATGCACAGGTGTGCGGCAAGGTCGAGGCGACAGAGCGCTTTGCGGATGGAAAACGCATCCTGTATGTGCTGAATCACAGTGAGGAGACGCTTGCTGTCACGCTTGACAGAAATCGGACGGATCTGCTGGAAGGCGCAGAAAGAAAAGCGGGGGAGACGGTTTCGATAGCTCCGAAGGGTGTACTGATTCTGGAATGTGTGAACTGATGTAATTATTCAGGAAAGTACTTCGCACTTGCTGCGAAGTACGTATGAAAACGTGTATTTTTATTTATTCTTTAGCGCATAAGCCGGAATCCACTTTTTTGTGACCGGCAGCCAGAGCTGGGCACAGGGTCCTACCAGAAAGACAGCGACCAGTGTGCCAACTCCTACGACGCCGCCCAGAAGAAAGCCTGTAATGAGGAAGCACAGGTCGCAGGCCATCCGCACCCAACGGAACTGGAAACGCTTCAGTTTGTCAGTGAGGATCATGGCGATCAGGTCGTTTGGTCCGGTGCCGGCCTCGCTGTTGATGACGATCGACATTCCAAGCGCCAGAATGACACATCCGAGTACCACGCCCAAAAGGCGCAGCGGCAGTGGTGACGATCCGGAGAGAACGGGTGCCAGCAGCCAGGAGAAAAAGTTGATGATTGGTCCGCCGCAAAAGGCGCAGATGACCGTTCCCGGCATAACATAGCCCTTCGTGGTGAAAAACATAATTATCATGAGCAGAGTGGAAATGATTACGTGGATGGTGCCTACGGTCACTCCGGCCGTGAGAGCGATGCCCTGCACCATGACGGTGAAGGGATCAGAGCCGAAGCTGGCGAGCAAAAAGAGACTGATCCCCAGGTGGGCTACCGTCAGTCCAGAAAATAACACGATCAGTGCTTCGCACCAGCCCAGCAGGCTGCGCCCGGAGGTATCCTTCGAAAAACCTGTCATAAAACGTCTCCTCTTCATTCCCTTTTTGCTGTTCAAATTATGAAAGCGAAATCCGCAGCTGTAAAAACAGGGAGCAGCTGCGGAAATTATAGCATGGAGCGGGTGTTTCTGTCTATCGGATTCTTGTTTGAGCCGGAAGATTATGTTATACTGAAACTCACGCAACTAAGAGGCGCAGGAATTGCTCAGGGCGATTCTATTTTACAAATTTTTGAAAGGATAATGACCAGGACAGAACCATGAGTACAGCAAAAGAGAGAACATCCACCAAATCGACAGACGTAAACGCAGTCAATTTAAAAGCGATCGATTTGGATTCTATAGACACGGTAAATCCGGCGCCTGCCGAAGAACCGGCGCGCCAGTATTATTTTATGAAAAAATGCCGGGAGATCATCAGAGAGCGCGAGCTGGAAGACGGCCGGCGTCAGACAGCCAATGTGACGACTTTTGGCTGCCAGATGAACGCGAAGGATTCTGAGAAGCTTCGCGGCATTCTCGATGTGATCGGTTTTGAGCGAACCGAGAGCGAGGAGGCAGATTTATGCCTTTACAACACCTGCACCGTCCGCGAGAACGCCAACCTGAAGGTCTACGGACATCTGGGCTATCTTTCCAATCTGAAGAAGAAAAATCCGCGGATGATCATCGGACTCTGCGGCTGCATGATGCAGGAGCCGGATGTCGTTGAGAAGCTGAAAAAGAGCTATCGCTTTGTCAATCTGATCTTCGGGACGCACAATATCTTCAGGTTCGCGGAGCTGCTCTACCAGGTGCTGGAGGGGCAGCAAATGATCATTGACATATGGCAGGATACGGATAAGATCGTCGAGGATCTGCCCGCGGACCGCACCTACTCCTTTAAGTGCGGCGTCAATATCATGTATGGCTGCAACAATTTCTGCACCTACTGCATTGTGCCATATGTGCGCGGACGCGAGCGCAGCCGCCGTCCGGAGGACATCCTTTGTGAAGTGGAGCGGCTGGCAACGGACGGCGTGATCGAGGTCATGCTGCTCGGACAGAACGTCAATTCCTATGGAAAGACGCTGGATGAGCCCATATCTTTTGCGGAGCTTTTGAAGATGGTGGAGCAGGTGCCCGGCATCGAGCGAATCCGTTTCATGACCTCCCATCCGAAGGATCTCTCGGATGAGCTGATCGCGGTGATGAAGCAGTCCTCCAAAATCTGCTGTCACCTGCATCTGCCGCTGCAGTCCGGTTCAAGCCGCATCTTAAAAAAGATGAACCGCCGCTATACAAAGGAGCAGTATCTTGCCCTGGCGGACAGGCTGCGCCGCGAGATCCCCGATCTTTCTATCACGACCGATATCATCGTCGGCTTTCCGGGTGAGACCGAGGAAGATTTTCAGGAGACCCTCGATGTCGTCAGAAAAGTGCGCTTCGACAGCGCCTTCACCTTCATTTACTCCAAACGAACCGGCACACCCGCCGCGGCGATGGAGGATCAGGTGCCGGACGACATCGTGAAGGACCGTTTCAACCGCCTGCTTACTCTGGTGCAGACCATCTCGCAGGAGATGTCAAAGCGGGTGGAGGGGCAGACCCTTCCGGTACTGGTCGAATCCGTCAACGATCACGACGACAGTCTCGTCACCGGACGACTGTCCAACAACCTGCTCGTGCATTTTCCGGGCGGCAGGGACCTGATAGGGAAGATCGTCGACGTTCACCTGACCGAATGCAAAGGGTTTTATTATATGGGGGAAATGAGCTGTGAAACTATGGAAGAAGATCTGGACGATCATCAATCAGGAATCGTCTTTTGACAACGAATCAAAACGAACCGCTGTGGTACTGCGGTGCGTTTACCTTGTGATGATCGTTTATCACTTTATCTTTTTCTGCCTGATGGGATTTCGCGGACTGCTTCGTGAAGGAGGGTTTCATGTTTCCTGGCTGGCCGTGATCTCTGTTATCGCGACATTGATCCTGTTCCAGCTGTCTTTTCGGCAGAAGATCAGCACCAACCTGAAGCTGTTTATTGCCGCTGCCATTCTCTGGCTGGGCGGGTTTGTGTTTCTCTTTGGCTGGAGCTGCGGCGCACAGCAGATCATGTTTGTGATGGTGGTTCTGGTCTATTTTTCATTCTATGATGCGATAGCTCAAAAAGCTGTTTTTACTGTAGTATTGTTTTTGATACGTTTTGCAATGTTTTCCTATACGCAGAATTTTGAACCGTATACGGTTTTGCCTGACACACTGGAGCTTGTATTGCAGGTCTGGAGTTCGCTGTCGTTCTTTACGCTGATGGGAATCATCTGCGGATTTTACAGTTCTAATATTGAGACGGCGGATAAGCAGCTTGTCCTGTACAACCGGCGGCTTAAGGAAGAGGCGAGGACGGATCCGCTGACCGGTCTCTGGAATCGCCGTGCCATGCGTGATTTTCTCAGCCTTAATATGCAGAATTATCCCCAGATGCCGTTTTCGATTGCCATGGGGGATATTGATTTCTTCAAACGGGTGAATGATACTTATGGACATGACTGCGGGGACGCGGTACTGAAATGGCTCTCTTCGCATCTGACACAGATGATAGAAGGAAAAGGTCAGATCTGCCGCTATGGCGGCGAAGAATTTCTGCTCTATTTTCCGGATATGAATGGGGATGAAGCGGATGTAACGCTCAATGAGCTGCTTCTGCTGCTCGCCCGTACTCCGTTTGAGTGGAACGATAATCAGCTCCAGATCTCCATGACATTTGGGGTGGAGGAGTATGATTTCCATTCCAATCTGGAAGAGATGATAAAAAAAGCCGATGAGAAGCTCTATGCAGGGAAAGGACAGGGGCGGAACCAGGTGGTGTTCTAAAAAGTAAAAATGCCGGCATTAAGCCGGCACTTTTTTGTCTGCAGCATCCGTGATCTGATGAAGCAGCCCTATGATCTCCCGTTCGGTCTCCCGCGGGAAACCATCCACGCTGGGAACCTGCTTTTTGGTTACGCCATCGACACAGCCTTCGGTGACAATGCGGTCAATATAATCCGCAATCTCCCTGTATTCGGGCATGATGTGTTCCTCCTGCAGAAGATCCAGATAGGCGACCAGCGCGTAGGCACCCCAGTTGGAGGTGGTGGCGATGATCAGTTCATCGACGGTTACGGTACAGGGGTTCAGAGACAGCTCTCTGGAGATTGCCTCTTTTAAATTCCCCATCCCAATCTCGTTGCCGCCGTCGCCGATGCCGATGGTCAGGATTTTCTCTTTTGAAGCAAGCTCGAACATCGTATCAATGTGTGCGGTCGCGTTGGAGATACTGACGCCCCGCATATTAGCGTAATCGTTATCGCAATTGTGCCCGCATCGCTCGATGGAGATCAGGCAGACCGGATGATAGCGGTCAAGAAGCTCCTGATACCAGGCTTTTCCTGTTTCCGGGCTCGCGTAGACCACGGAAATTCCTTCCGGCTCAAAAAGCCCGTCGCAGATGTGATCCGTGACGATCGTCGGCTCGAAGCCGAGCTTTTTCAGGGCAAGCGCTACGCTTAATGTACCGGGAGGCCCATCCGTCTCCGCATGTCCGGCCACGTAAAACCCGGTAGTGAGAAGCACATTCCCGCGCGGAAGAGAGAGCAGTCTCCTCGCTGCATGGAGGCAGTAGGCGCTTCTCAGATATTTCTGCAGCAGGGTCATACCGCGTCCGGAGTGGAGCAGTACGATGTCCTCGATGGAGGCGCATTGCTCATGGGCGTTATCCGTTACTTCTCTGCATGTCAATGTCGTATTTCCAGTATTTAAGTCTTTCATAATTCACGTCTCCCGGCTATGTATGCTGCATTTAAGAAATTCAATTTGCAATATCTTCACAGACATTTGTACATCTTCAAATAAACTGATCAGATGCATATCTATGTAATCGGTTGCCTGACTTTATTCAATGAATCGCCTGGCTTATTACTTCATTCATCGGCGCGATCGTGATCCCCTCTGCAAGCAGCGCGGCATGGATTTTCTGCGCGAAGGCAAGCGCCGCCGGACTGTCGCCGTGGATGCAGACAGAGTCGGCTTCCACCTCGATTTCTTTGCCGGTGATGGCGGTCACGGTTCCTTTTTCTATCATCTGAATGACGCGGGCAATCGCCAGATCCTCGTCCGTGATCATTGCTCCAGGGCGGCTGCGCGGGACCAGAGAGCCGTCTTCTTCATAGGCGCGGTCCGCAAAAACCTCCCGCGCGACGGGAAGCCCATACTTTTCTGCGGCTGCTATTAGCCTGCTTTTTGCCGGTCCAAGAAGGATCAGGTGCGTGTCGACTGCAGCAATCCCTTCACAGATCGCCTCTGCGATAGCCGAATCTTTGACCGCCATGTTGTAGAGAGCCCCGTGCGGCTTTACGTGCTGCAAAGAGATACCGTTTGCGGTGCAAAAAGCGCCAAGTGCTCCAATCTGATATTCGACGATCGCGGTGATTTCAGCAGCTGGCAGACTCATGTTCCGGCGCCCGAAGCCAACCAGGTCCTGATAGCCGGGATGAGCCCCGACATGTACCTGATTTTCCTTTGCAATCCTTACGGTGTTCTGCATGACGAGCGGGTCGGACGCATGAAATCCGCAGGCGACGTTTGCGGATGTGATGCAGGGGATGATCTCCTCATCCATGCCGCATTTATAATTTCCAAAGCTTTCTCCAAGATCACAGTTCAGATCGATGGCTCGCATAAAAAACCTCCTTAATTTGTCCTGCATTGCTCTTCTTGCAGGACGCCGCATCGCCCGAAGGCGATTTTGCATGCGGCGGCTCTCCTCAGTATTTCAATTCCGTATTTTTGATATCTGTGATCAGCATATGGCCGGGCGCGTGGGTGATCGCGATCGGCGGGCGGGATTCCATCACGACATTCTGCGGTGTGACGCCGCAGGGCCAGAAGACAGGAACCTCCCCGGGACGGATGGTGACCATGTCGCCGAAATCCGGTTTACTGATATCGGTGATGCCAATGACCTCCGGGCTTCCGATGTGGATGGGAGCGCCGTGCACACGGGGCATCTCTCCGGTCACAAGGACCGCGCGCGGGATCAGCTCGTATGGAATCGGGCGCATACTGACGACCATATTGCCGTGGAAAACGCCTGCCGGAGTACATGGAATATTCGTTTTATACATGGGAACATTGCAGCCTTCTTCGATATGGCGGACCGGCACGCCTGCCTCTAAAAGCTCAGCCTCAAAAGAGAAGCTGCAGCCGATCAGAAAACTGACGAAATCATCCTGCCAGAGAAAAGAAACATCGGTGAATTCTCCTGCCAGAATGCCATCCCGATAGAGACGGTAGCGCGGAATCTCCCGCGCAATGTCCGCTCCGGGAGCAATCTCCCGCAGGGTGCGGCTGCCTGTGTCGCTGACCTCCAGAAGAGGGCAGGAGCGCGGGTTGCGCTGGGTAAACAAAAGAAAATCATAGGCAAGTTCTTTCGGCAGTATGACCAGATTGGCCTGCGCGTAGCCTGCGCACATACCCGAGGTCTGGCCGGTGATCGTCTGCTCGCGGATCAGAGCGCGCACATCGCGCGGTGACATGGTAGTATAGTCCTGCATTATAATTCCTCCCTGTTTTTAAAACGTACGCGGTATCCCGGCCGCGCCTGCGCGAGCTTCGGCAGATCGTCACTGCATACCGTGGCGATCTTTGCGTAGCCACCGGTCGTCTGTCGGTCGGCAAGCAGGATGATCGGCAGTCCCGCTGGAGTGACCTGAATGGAGCCGAAGACGATGGCATCGGAAATGATATCCGTGCCGTTTTTGCTCTCGATGGCGGGGCCGTTTAGGCGGCAGCCCATGCGGTCGCTATCCTGTGAGACAGTATAAGTACCGGAAAAAAAGGTCTCCAGTCCGCTGTCGGTAAAATAGTCGTCCTGCGGCCCCGGAATGACACGGATGAGGAGATCCTCCGGGTATTCGGGGGCTTCCATTTTTCGTGAAGGGATATCGTCTGTGCTTATCCTGGCAGCAGTCGCTGTGGAAGAGTTCCCCTTTTCTGTTGCGGCAGCAGCCGCTGTGATGAAATCCCTGACGCTGATTTCAGAGGCTCCCACCGGAAGCACATCCCCGGCGGCAAGCGCCCTTCCCATATATCCGCCAAGCGCGCATTTTATATTGGTTGAACGGCTGCCCATGACGACCGGTACATCGATACCTCCGGCGACGGCCAGAGTCGTCCGGCATCCTGTCACAGCGGTTCCCAGCATCAGAGTCTGCCCTTTGGCAACGGGAAAAGGACGGTACATCGGTACGGCAGTCCCGTCGAGCGTCGGCTGCATATCCGCGCCGGTCAGCGCACAGACGGCGTCGTCCTCAAACTGGTAGATACCGCCGAACAGCGTACATTCCAGCACCGCTTTACCGGATTCATTTCCGACCAGATAGTTAGCCACTTCATATGCCTGCCGGTCCATCACGCCGGAGCAGGGCATCCCCAGGGCCTGATATCCGAAACGCCCGATATCCTGTACGGTGGTCAGCGCACCGGGATGTATGACACGTATAGCCATATGCAGATCCCCTTTCTTACGATTTTCATATTACTTTCACTTCCGGCTTCCATTTTCCCTGTGCAGCCATGCGGTGAATATCATAATAGTCCGCGGAAGTGATCGGATAAAAGCGGATAAAATCTCCGGCGCGGCAGAGCACCGGTTCTTCCCGGCCGGGATCATAAAAATCCACCGGAGTGCTGCCAATCAGCCGCCAGCCTCCCGGTGAGTCAAGCGGGTAAACGCCGGTCTGGTTTCCGCCGATGCCGACAGAGCCTTTGGGGATCCGCACACGCGGCGTAGAAAGGCGCGGCATGGCGATCCGCTCATCCAGTCCTCCCAGATAAACAAAGCCGGGCAGAAAGCCGAGCATATAGACCCGATAGTCCGTGCCGCTGTGGATGGCAATGATCTCCTCCCGGCTAAGTCCGGTATGCCGCTCCATGTCTGCAAGATCTGGGCCGAAATGAGACCCGTAGCAGCAGGGGATGAGAAGCGTGCGGCTCTCCTTCGCCTGCCCGATATCCAGATCCTTTGCAAGCTGTTCCACTGCCGCTTTCATCTGCTCATAAGATGTCACGGAAGGGTCATAGCTGATCAGCAGGGAGCGAAACGTGGGAACAAGCTCGGTGACGCCCGGTACGCCGATTTCACGAATCTTCATTTCCAGAGCATGCACCCGGTCATTGATCCTGGGAGAAATCTCATTGCCAAACTCTGCTGTCAGCGCCTGATCACCCGATCGCAGGATGCGAACATTATATTCTGCCATACTGTCTTATTCCCCTCTACGATTTTATAAACTGCTATATGGTATTTTATACCGGAGTCGCCTCATAAAACTCCTCCAGCAGATACGAGCGGATCTTCTCCAGAAGCTCCGGCTGCTTTCCGCCGACCGGTTTCCCATCAATCTCATTTGCATGCAGGCAGAGGTTGCTGGAGCTGGTCACCAGAACCTCTTCTGCGCTATAGAGCTCATCCAGTGTGAATGCGGTCTCATTCACCGGGATGCCCAGCTGCTTGCAGGCGCGGATCAGATGGGCGCGGGCGATGCCCGGAAGGATCAGATTGTCTGTCGGAGCCGTGCGGAGCATACCGTCCTGTATGATATGCACGTTGCTGTGCGCGCACTCCGTGACACGTCCGCCCGGACGGTAGAAGACCGATTCCTGACATCCGGCTTCCTTTGCACGCTGGGAAGCCATGACAGAAGGGATCAGGTTCAGCGTCTTGATATTACAATGGAAGAAACGGGTATCCTCCGTCGTGATAAGGCGGATCGGCTCGATCCCGTCGGAAATCTCGGCCTCTGTAAGCGATACCCAGAGATTCCCGGCGCCTTCCGTAAACACATGATTACGGATGCCGGTGCCGCGCGTCACCTGATAGTAGACGAAGAGATTGCCGCTGTCCATCTTTTTGACCAGATCATTCAGCAGGTCTTTGAGCTCCTGCTTGCTCACCGGTATCTGGATTTTTAAAAGACCGGCGCTGTTAAAGAAACGGTCGATGTGCTCGTCAAGCGCAAAAATATGATAATTCCGACACGGACCCGCGTCATAGACGCCGTCGCCAAACCAGCATACCCGGTCGTTCATCGGAATGCTCATGTCCTCCAGTTCCCCGTATTTGCCGTTGTAATACCCAAGTGTCTTCATAAAACATGCCTCCCTTACTTGTCATAGATTCGCCCGCAAATCTGTGATGCAGGCCGCCGCAGGGCGATTTTGCATACGGCGGCTTTCCGCCTGATTTAAATATAAAAAAACGACAGAAAATCGGCATACGGCCGACTTCTCTGTCGCTCTTCTTATGCCCAGATTCTAAGACGCTCCATAAGAAATGTCAATTGCTTTTGAAAATTCGAAAAATCTTTTTGAAGAATGACTTTTTCACGAAAAATATTTTTGCAAAAAAACAAAAATGCCAAATTTTTATTCGAATCCGGTCCGATTGGGAGCAAAAGAAATTGAAATTTTGATTTGACAGATCAAAAAATCTGGCGTATAGTCACCCGCAAAGACAGGCAGACAAAGGCGTTTGATGAACAAAAGTCATCAGACGCCTTTTTTCTTTTTATGCGCACGGCCGGGCAAGGTGTACTGCGGCTATAGCCGCACCCGTTCGGCGCGGGCGATCTGCATGTCATAAAAAAAGAGGAGGACAATTATTATGAAAACAAAAAAAATGCTGAGCATGACCATGGCACTGAGCGTAGCAGCCACATCCGCATTTGCAGGCGTGACGGCGTTCGCTGAGGAAGAAGAGGATTACGTCATTAAAGTCGGCGTCATCTGCGCGATGACCGGCGGCTCCGCAATCTACGGCGAGGGCGCACAGAACGCGATCGATATGGCAGTGGAAGAGATCAATGCTTCCGGTTCGGAATATACCATTGAGATCCTGAATGGCGGTAACGTCGCCGACGACGCGAAGGACGCGACAGAGGCAGTCAACGCGTACAACTCCTTGATGGCGGAGAGCCCGGAAGCAGTTGTTGGTTCCTTCTTCTCCACACCGACCCTGGCCATGGCGGAGCTGGCAGCGGACGACGGTATGCTTCTGCTGGCGACCGGCGCGACCAACGTCGATGTAACGCTTAAGGGCGACACCATTTTCCGTAACTGCTTCATCGACCCGTTCCAGGGCGAGATGGCGGCACAGTTCGCAAGCGAGCAGGGATACACCTCCGCATATGTTATCTATGCAAAGGACGATGATTATTCGAACGGCCTGAAGGATGCGTTTGTAGAGAGTGCAGAAGCACTTGGCATCGAGGTGCTGGGCGTTGCGGAATGCACGACGACCGATACTGACTTCACGGCACAGGCGACCAACGCGGTAGCGTCCGGCGCGGACTTCGTATTCTATCCGTACTTCCTGGATACCGTTCCGCTTCTGGTACAGTAGGTAAGAGACGCCGGATTTGAGGGCGCAATCATGGGCGGCGACGGCTGGGACGGCGCTGACACCACAGGATATGAAGACTACTTCGACAACTGCTATTTCACAAACCACTATTCATCGGAGGATACGTCGGAATCCGTACAGAACTTCGTGACCAAGTACACGGAAGCTTACGGCACAGACAGCCTGAACGCATGCGCGGCTCTGTATTACGATGCAATGTACATGCTGCTGCAGGCTGCGGAAGACGGCGGCGGATCTGACACGGCATCTCTGGTGGCAGGCATGACCGAGATGGAATTCAGCGGCGTAGCCGGCGACATCTATCTGGATGAGAACGGCGACGCGATCAAGCCGGTGGTTGTAAACACCTATGAAGACGGCCAGATCAAGTGGCTGGAGACCATTCAGCCGTCCGAATAAGCGAAACGGTTAAGGCTGTTCTGTCAGCATAGTTCACAGATCCCGGAAACGAAAGAGAGAACAGGTTCTCATGTTTCCGGGATATCCTCAAGTTATTCTTATATGACAGAAATCCGGAAAGTGTGCGTTTCGTACACTTTCCACTTATTTCACATCACGTTGCATATGTTATGTACGAGCGTGATATAAATCCCTGCAGGAGAGGTGAAAATCGTGTCGATATTCATACAAAGCTTAATCAACGGGCTGAATCAGGGCGCCATCTACGCACTGATCGCTCTCGGATATACCATGGTATACGGCATCCTGCGCATGATCAATTTCGCCCACGGCGATTTTATCATGGTAGGAGCTTATACATTATTCTATACGGTGCCGATGATGGTCAATCACGGTATGCCGGCGTGGCTTGCCGTAATCGCGGCGATTGCCGCCTGTGTCGTCGTCGGTGTTCTCGTGGAGCGCATTGCCTACAAGCCGGTACGGAATTCCGGTTCCATATCAGCGCTGATCACCGCTCTTGCCATGAGCCTGTTTCTGGAAAACCTGGCGATGGTGCTTTTTGGAGCGAACCCGAAAACAATCCCGAAAATCTTTGACCTGCCGATGATCGACATCCTGGGCGCGAAGATTCAGGTAAAATATCTTCTGACACTCGGTATCGGCCTGGCCATCATGATCTGCATGACATTGTTTGTACGGCTGACAAAGATCGGAAAAGCGATGCGTGCGGTGCCGCAGGATAAAGAAGCGGCGACAATTATCGGCATCAACGTAGACCGCATCATTACGATGACGTTCGCCATCGGTTCGGCTCTGGCAGCGGTCGCGGCGCTGATGTACTGCTCGACCTACCCGCGGGCGACCACAGATATGGGCACCATGATGGGCATAAAGGCCTTTATCGCCGCGGTACTCGGCGGCATCGGCGTCATTCCGGGCGCAATGCTCGGAGGGATGATACTCGGCCTGATTGAGATCTTTGTCAAGGTCTACATTGCTCCCGGCTGGTATGAGGCAATTACATACGGCATTCTGATCGTGGTACTTCTGATCAAGCCTTCAGGAATCCTGGGCAAGAATGTCGGCGAGAAGGTCTGAGGGGAGGAGTATCCAAATGCCGAAAAAAATGAAAACGAATTATCTGATCAACCTGATCGGTCTGATCCTCCTGTTCCTGGTATTGTATGCCGCGTTTGAGTCCGGCATCTTCGGATCAAGGACGAATTATTTCATGGGAATTGCCACCACGGCCTGCTATACGATCATCATGGTTACCTCGCTGAACCTTCTGGTCGGTATCATGGGAGAGTTCTCTCTGGGACACGCGGGCTTCATGTCTGTCGGTGCTTATGCTTCGGCAATCCTCACAAACGCGCTGAGCGACGCGGGAATCCCGGATCTGGCGCTGTTTCTGCTCGCACTCCTCATCGGAGGAATCGCGGCGGGCATTACCGGCGTGCTGGTCGGCATCCCGACACTGAAGCTGCGCGGCGATTATCTGGCAATCGTCACAGTGGCCTTTGCGGAAATCATCCGTGTGGCGTTTACCAACTTTTCAATCACCGGCGGCGGCCGCACAATGTCCGGCATCAAAAAGCTGTCCAATTTCTACTGGGTATTCTGGGTGACGGTGGTCTGCGTGGCTTTCATGTATATGTTTATCCGATCCCGTTTCGGGCGGACCGTGAAAGCCATCCGCGAGGATTACATAGCAGCGGCGGCTTCCGGCGTCAATGTGACCTTTTATAAGGTGCTGACCTTTACCATCTCCGCATTTTTTGCAGGAGTAGCGGGAGCCATCTACGCGCACTACATCACCGCCATGATCCCGACCACCTTCAACTTCAACTATTCCGCGGAATTTCTGACCGAGGTCATCATCGGCGGCACCGGTTCCATGACCGGCTCCATCATCGGCGCAACGTTCCTCTCGGCTTTGCCGGAAATGCTGCGTTCCTTCTCGAAATACCGTATGCTCGGCTACTCGGTAGTCCTGGTACTGATCATGATCTTCCGTCCGGGCGGAATCTTCGGCAGCTGGGAATTTTCCCTTTCCAGAGCGCTTTCCAGATTTTCAATGAAGGCGAAGGCGGCTAATAAGAACGGGAAGGAGGACGAATAAATGAGTACAGCTACAGCAGATGTACCCGTACTGCGGGCGTCCCATCTGGGGATACAGTTCGGCGGTCTGAAGGCCGTGGACGACTTTAATATGGAAATCGGACAATCCGAGCTGGTCGGCCTCATCGGTCCGAACGGCGCCGGAAAGACGACTGTTTTCAACCTCCTGACCGGCGTTTATCAGCCGACTGAGGGTGCGTATTACTTAAACGGCGTGAAGATGAACGGCAAAAAGACCCACCAGGTCGTGGAAGCCGGCATTGCCCGTACCTTCCAGAACATCCGTCTCTTTAAAAAGATGACCGTCCTCGAAAATGTCAAGGTCGCGATGAATAAGGATATGAAATACGCGCTTCCGACCGCCATTTTCCGTCTGGGCGCCTACTGGAAGGAAGAGCAGGAGACCGACGAAAAAGCGATGGAACTGCTGAAAATTGTCCGGCTGGAAGACAAGGCGGACTTTGTGGCGGAAAACCTTCCTTACGGAGAACAGCGCCGACTGGAGATCGCCCGGGCGCTTGCGACCGGCATGAAGCTGCTGCTTCTGGATGAGCCGGCCGCCGGTATGAACCCTGTGGAGACCTCCGAGCTTCTGGACATTATCAACAGCATCCGCTCGAAATTCGGCATCTCGGTGCTTCTGATCGAGCACGATATGTCGCTTGTCATGCGGATTTGCGAACGCATCCAGGTGATCGATTACGGCGAGACCATCGCCAGCGGGACGCCGGAGGAGGTCGCCAACAATCCGCGTGTGATCGAGGCGTATCTGGGCAAGGAGGATGACGAATGTTAGAAGTGAAAGATTTGTATGTAAATTACGGTGCGGTCGAAGCCATCAAGGGCATCAGCTTTACCGTCAATTCCGGTGAGATCGTCACGCTGATCGGAGCGAACGGCGCCGGAAAAACGACCACGCTGCATACGATATCCGGTCTGGTAAAGGCCAAAAGCGGCTCCATCACCTATGACGGCACCGACCTTTTAAAGACCGACCCATCAAAAATGATCACGCTCGGCATCGCGCATGTACCGGAAGGACGGCATGTCTTCCCGGAGATGACCGTAGAAGAAAATCTGCAGATGGGCGCCTACAGCAGCAAGGATAAGGACGCCGAGGCGGAGAGCATGAAAGACGTCTTTGAAAAATTTCCGCGGCTGAAAGAGCGCCGCAAACAGCTTGCCGGTACGCTTTCCGGCGGCGAACAGCAGATGCTGGCCGTAGGCCGCGCCCTGATGGGAAAACCGAGCATCATGCTGATGGATGAGCCGTCAATGGGACTTTCCCCGCTGCTGGTAAAGGAAGTATTTGCCATCATCCGCGAAATCCATCAGGCCGGGATCACCGTGCTTCTGAACGAGCAGAACGCTAAAATGGCGCTCTCCATTGCCGACCGCGCGTACGTGCTGGAGACCGGCACCATCTCGATCAGCGGCCCGGCGAGCGAGCTGCTGCAGGATGAGCGCGTGAAGAAGGCATATCTGGGGCAGTAAAAGAGAGGAGCGTTTACATGAGTAAAAAAAATTACGCAATCTGCATCACCCGGACCTGCGGCTCCGGCGGCACCGAGATCGGCAAGATGCTCTCTGCTCAGCTTGGCATTGACCTGTACGACCGCAAGCTTCTGCGGCTGGCATCGGATGATTCCGGCATCAACGAAACGCTGTTTGCCAAAGCCGATCAGGACATGAAAAAGACCGTATTATATAAGGTAAGTAAATCCATCTACAACGGCGAGAAGATCCCGCCGGAGAGCGGCAACTTCCTTTCCGACCGCAGCCTGTTCGACTTTCAGGCAAGAGTCCTGAAAGGACTGCTGAAAAAAGAAAGCTTCGTCGTGCTCGGCCGCGCCGCGGATTTTGTCCTGCGTGAGGAAAAGAATGCGGTCAGCATTTTTCTGACCGCCTCACCGGAAGCCTGTTTTAAGCGCGAGCAGGAGATCATGCAGCTGGATGAGCTGGGCGTCAACCGTCATATCAAGAGCATCAACAGCTACCGAAGCGATTACTACAAATATCACACCGGCCGGAAATGGAAGAATGTCGAGAATTACGATCTGGTGCTGAAGACCGATGTGCTCGGCTACCAGGGATGCGTGGATATGATCATTGATTATGTAGAGAAACGGCTGGGAATGTCCATACACTCGTGATTGCATTCTCAGACAATCAGAATTTTACAGGCTGCACTTTATTTCGAAACAGGCAGGCGTACGGAAGCGCATGTTTTGAGATGGGTGCAGCCTCTATTTTTTCTCCCTAAGTACGGTACTCTGCCCATCTCGTAATAAATTCGTGGTCAGGCTCTGCGGCTGACATCCTGTAATAAATTAATGGTCAGCTCCTGTCATCTCTATCACTTCAAGCAGAACATTGCAGAAATATTTTTCTGTTGCGGAAGGCCGTAAAAACAGATAAAATCAAGATTTGAACACTGACAATGGATTAGGCCTTTCAGTATACGGAAAATAAAATAACGGGAAAATAAAATAACGGGAAAACAAAAACAGCCGTTCCTGCAAAATCGGAAGCGGCATTTAAAAAGAATATGATGTGGTTTTGGGCTTGTCAGCCTCTGGAATAGTCCGAAAGTATACTACTAAAGGATACGGCTTTCCGGACGAAAATCCATGCATCCAAGCCTATTTTGTTCCTCGACAGGCCAAATTCTACATCATAATGGGTTCTCTGTCAAGATAAACATAGAAAATCCCTTGATTTTCCGTCTGCCGGATGGGATAAAATCGGAAGAAAACTAATCACCAGTGGTCAAATTCGTGGTCAGAAATTGGCCGCTTATTACTTTTCTGGAATCCTCATGTACCGCCCGTGATTCTTCGTAATATTTGACCACGAATCATGACAGGTTATGGAAAGCGAGGATTTTCACGTGGGTAGACTGGGAGAGAACATTCATAAAAGGAAAGATGGCCGCTGGGAAGCGCGGGTCGTATTTGGCGATCCGATCTGCGGCAGGACAAGGTATAAGTATCTATATGGGCGCAGTTATCAGGAAGCTAAAGCAAAGAAAAAAGCATTTCTCAGGGGTCTTGATGCCCTGCAGGCCGCTGCAGCGTGTAAAGAAACTGCAGTCATCTGTGATGCTGATCCGGCGTTCCTGAATCATGTTGAGCCGCTGGATATTCCGGAGGAACCGGTTGTTTCTGCTGCATCCTCTGCTCCTGCTCCGCTCGCTCCAACTGTTTGTTTTTCCGATGTTGCGGAAAAATGGCTGGCTTCTAAGAAACTGGCGATCAAGGAGTCGTCCTATGCATTTTATTCCGTGATGATCACAAACCATCTTCTTCCACGGTTTGGAGGTTTTGACATTAAGGATGTAGATTACGATCAGATTGCGTCATTTCTGTCTGATGAAAAACAGCATGGACGTCTGAGAGACCAGGGTCCCCTTTCCGATAAAACACTGTCTGAGCTCAAATCCATTCTGTACCGGATTCTCCGGTTTGGAAAGTCCCGGCATTATATCAGTGAAGTCCCTGAATCCATACCAATTACCGTGAAGAAGACACCGATTCCGGTGTTTTCCGAGTCGGAGCAGGTCTGTATGGAAAAGCAGGGACGGCAGGAAGACACCGCTTTTTCTGTAGGTATTCTTTTTACTGCGTATACCGGGATTCGTGTGGGCGAGATCTGCGCCCTGAAATGGTCTGATTTTGACTGGGAAAACGGTACGGTCTCGATCAGTAAAACCGTGAACCGCGTCAGGGACACGGACAGCGAATCCGGAGCCCGGACTCATGTAGTGATCGGACCGCCAAAGACCGACAGTTCAAATCGTACCATACCAATCCCTGAAAGTGTTTTGCCCTATTTTAAGGCTCACGCCGGTGAATCTGCAAATTATGTACTTACTGGCAGTAAAAAATTCATGGAGCCGCGTGTCTGCCGCTCCCGTTTTGCCCGTTTTCTGAAGAGGGCGGGAATAAAACATCATACATTCCATACTTTGCGCCATACCTATGCGACAAACTGTGTTGCTGAGGGTATGGACATCAAATCACTCAGTGAGATTCTGGGGCATTCCGATGTGTCTATCACGCTTGCACGGTACGTACATCCATCTCTGGACACAAAAAAAGCGCAGGTAAACAAGCTGAAAACATTCGCTAACCGTTAAGCGCTCTGCCTGCAGAGTTCTCATCTCTGTTCACAATCTCATAATTCATTCCTGTATTGCTGATGTTCTGCTGATGATTCCGACGGCGGAGCATGGGCTTTTTGTGCTGCTTACAAATAAAAAAGACCATCGTCAGTGGTCAAAATCGTGGTCGGAAAAAACGGAATCCAGGCAAAAAGCCTGTAAATAAGGGAATCTCCGGCGGGGTTATCCGCAATTAGTATACTTTCGGATTATTCCGGCGCGTACCCCTTACAGGGTGTCCTCTGCCCTGACTTTCCGGCGCGGATGCCATATGCCCACTATTGTACATCAAAAAATCCTCGCTGCATAGGAGCAACTTCATATACACATGAACCTGTAACTGAATACCGGCTGGGGCGTAAGTCATCAGTTGGTTCTTCTTTTGTAAAAAATCCGGATGATGGAAGTGAGTCGCTCAGCCGCCGCGGACAGTCCGGACGTCATAGTGAAACCATGAACCGCGCGAAAGCAGGGCGGCATGGCGAAGCTATACCATAAATGCATTGCAGCAGTAACGAGAAAAAACGAAAGGGCCGGGACTTCATACCGGCTGGATAAAACAGAGTATGAAAATGAAATTTCATCATTGGAAAGTGATTGCCGTATGTCTGATGCTCTATGACATCGTTGCCATCATTTTTTCTTATTTCTTCGGGCTGTGGCTCCGGTTTGACTTTCAGTATTCAGGAATCCCAACGGAATACATGTCGGCATTCGTCCGCTTCCTTCCCTGGTATCTGATCCTGACGGTGGCTTTCTTCTGGTACATGCAGATGTACCGCAGCATCTGGCGCTTTGCCGGGGTGCATGAGCTGGTGCGGTACGGGGCGGCTTCCCTGATCGCGTCCATCGCCCACAGCATACTGATCACAGTGATCTTCAGACGGATGCCCTTTTCCTATTATATCGTGGGCGCCGTCATGCAGCTGATTCTGGTCGTCGGTATCCGCTTTTCCTACCGTTTTTACACTGAGGCCTTCCCCAAAAAAGAAACCGCGGAGGGCAACACAGGCACCGAGCGGGTCATGATCATCGGCGCGGGCGCGGCCGGCAGGAACGTCGTGCGGGAGCTACTCCGCTCGGAGAAGATGAACTGCACGCCCTGCTGCATCATCGACGACAACTCGAACAAATGGAACCGTTTCATCGACGGTGTGCCGGTAGTCGGCGGCAGGGACAGCATCCTTGAAAACGCGGAGAAATACCACGTAAACCAGATCTACTTCTGCATCCCAACAGCCACCGCAAAGGACAAAAAGGCGATCCTCGATATCTGCAAGGAGACCGGCTGCCGCCTGAAGAGCCTGCCGGGTATCTACCAGCTTGCTAATGATGAGGTACTTGTCAGCAAGCTGAAATCCGTAGCAGTCGAAGACCTGCTCGGCCGGGAGCCGATCCGGGTCGATATGGAAGGCATCTACCAGTACATACAGGGCAAGACCATCCTCGTCACCGGGGGCGGCGGTTCCATCGGCAGCGAGCTTTGCCGTCAGATCGCCGGGCATCAGCCGAAAAAGCTCATCATCTTCGACATCTACGAGAACACCACCTACGCCATCGAGCTGGAGCTGCGGGAGAAATACCCCGACCTCGACCTGACCGTGCTGATCGGCTCCGTGCGCGACAGCCGCAGGATCAACCAGGTGTTTGAACTGTACTACCCCGACATCGTCTACCATGCGGCAGCCCACAAGCACGTGCCGCTGATGGAATACAGCCCGAACGAGGCCATCAAGAACAACGTCATCGGCACCTACAAGACCGCGTACGCCGCGCTTACGCACGGCACGCAGCGTTTCGTGCTGATCAGCACCGACAAGGCCGTCAACCCGACCAACATCATGGGCGCGTCCAAACGCCTCTGCGAGATGGTCATCCAGAGCATGGACGCCGTCAGCAAGAGCGGACGCATCGACCTGCTGCCCTTCGTGCACGCGCACAAGGACAAGGTGATCGACGGGCAGAAAGCGCTGGATCCGGTCGACCATATGGCAGTGTATGGCGGCGACAACAAGGATGGCTGTGTACAGGACAGCAGAGATGAACAGCAATGTGGGAATACGCGGGCAGAAAGTTTCGCGCATGAAAACAGGAATGCGCTGGCGGAAAGTTTCGCGCACGAAAACAGGAATACGCGGGCGGAAAGCTCCTCGCATGAAAAGCTGAAGATCGAGAGCGTCAAGAATAAGGAGCGCACCGGCACCCAGTTCGTCGCGGTCCGTTTCGGCAACGTCCTCGGCAGCAATGGTTCCGTCATCCCGCGATTCCAGAAGCAGATTGAAGCGGGCGGGCCGGTCACCGTGACCCATCCGGATATCACAAGATATTTCATGACCATTCCCGAGGCGGTCAGCCTCGTCCTGCAGGCCGGCACCTATGCCTGGGGCGGCGAGATCTTCGTCCTCGACATGGGCGAGCCGGTCAAGATCGACACCCTCGCCAGAAATCTCATACAGCTTTCCGGCTACAAGCCTGATGAGGATATATCTGTGCAATATACAGGTTTGCGGCCTGGTGAGAAATTGTATGAGGAAAAATTAATGGCAGAGGAGGGCATCAAAAAGACCGACAACGAGCTCATCTACATTGGCAAGCCGATCCCCTTCGAGGTGGAAGAATTTTTAAAGCAGCTCGAAGAGCTGGCAAACGCAAGCTATGAAAACGACGCCGATATCGTAAAGATGGTCGAAAAAATCGTGCCGACCTTCCATCCGGTGGGAGAGAAGCCGTAAGGCGCACATGAAATCATCATCTGCTTGAGAATAACGAAGAGATATGCTATATTGTAAATCAAAAAGGCCGACGGAGCCGTATCAAAAAGGCCGCCGCGGCCGAAAGTCGTATACGTAAATCATCGTATAGAAAGACAGCATCTGACCGTTGTTCCGAAAGCAGAGGTGAGCAGTGTGACCAGTAAAAAACGAATGCCGATCGGCATAGACGATTTTGCGAAAATCCGAACAAATGATTTTTATTACGTCGATAAGACAGGGATGATAAAAGACCTCCTGAGCAACTGGGGAGAAGTGAATCTCTTCACCCGGCCCCGCCGTTTCGGCAAAAGTCTCAACATGAGCATGCTGCGGCATTTTTTTGAGACAGGAGCCGACAGGAGCCTTTTTGACGGTCTGGAAATATCAAAAGAATCAGAACTGTGCGAAAAGCACCAGGGACAGTACCCCGTGATAGCGATCAGCTTAAAGACCGCGCACGCAAACAACTACGAGAGGGCCCTGTCCGAACTGAGTACGGTCATCGGAAAAGAAGCCCTTCGCTTCCGATTCCTTCTGGAAAGCACCCGCCTGAACGACGAAGAAAAAGGATTATATCGCCAGCTGATCCGATATGATCAGGAACAGCAGGGCGTCTTTTCCTTTCCGGAAGCCGTAATCACAGCAAGTCTGAACACACTGTCCATGCTCCTGCGAAAACATTACGGGAAAAAAGTGATCATCCTGATAGACGAATATGATGTGCCGCTTGCAAAAGCAAACGAAAACGGATACTACCAGGAGATGGTCAGCATGATCCGGGCAATGTTTGATTCCGCGCTCAAGAGCAACGAAAATCTGCAGTTCGCAGTCATGACAGGCTGCCTTCGGGTGTCAAAAGAAAGCATTTTCACGGGGCTGAACAATCTGAAACTCTACACACTGCTTGACGCGGAATGCGATGAATATTTTGGCTTTACAGACGAAGAGGTCCGGCAGATGCTGGCAGCATATGATCTGGAAGAGTATTATGAGATTACAAAAGAATGGTACGACGGCTATCAGGTCGCCCGGGCAAATGTCTATAACCCATGGGATGTGATCAACTGGTGCAACCAGCTGCTGTCCAGCCCGGACAAAACGCCGAAAAGCTACTGGGCGAACTCCAGCGGAAATCAGGAGCTGCGCAGGTTTATCAGCCGCCTGGGGGATGACGTGACCAGGTCTCAGATCGAGCGCCTGCTCGCCGGACAGACGGTACAGAAAAAAATAGAAGAACAGCTCACATACAACAATATGTACAGCTCCATAGAAAACATGTGGAGCCTGCTGTTTTCGACCGGCTATCTCACACAGAGCGGGACTCCGTCCGGGAACCTTGTGCGACTTGCCATCCCGAACGCCGAAGTCCGGTTCATATTCAGCGAGTTTATCCTGAAGCTCTTCGAAAAAGAAGTCGCAAAGGATGGCGAGGAGGCAGACGCATTCTGCCGGGCATTAAAAAACGGCGATATCACAGAAGTAGAACGGCTGTTTACCAGATTTATGGATAAAACCGTCAGCATCCGTGATACAGCGGTCAAAAAAGAGTTTAAAGAAAACTTTTATCATGGAATCCTGCTGGGAATCCTCTTTTACAAGAGCGGATGGTCCGTAGAATCCAACCGGGAGTCCGGCGGCGGCTACTTCGACATTGCAATCGAGATAGAGGACGAATCCATCGGCATCCTCATCGAAGTAAAGTACGCAGAGAATGAAAAATACAGCGAAGCGTGCGAGGAGGCCCTGCAGCAGATCGACGACAACAACTATATCGCCGAGCTGAGAGAAGACGACATGCAGACCATTTTAAAATATGGAATCGCCTGCTATAAGAAAAAATGGTTCTTCAGGAAATCTCGGAAAGAAAACGCCCTGAGCCCTTGATTTTACTGTGT
>JAJQIL010000149.1 GCA_021199235.1 Lachnospiraceae bacterium
CTCATTAAAAGGTAAATTTGCATTGCTATTACGAAAATTTCATTCGCAGATTTTCCTGTTCTCCAACATCCAACTGACAATCTCCTGCTCTATCTTGCAATTCTCTTCCAGCATAAATCTCATTTCTTCTTGATACATCCCTTTTTCCAGCATTTTTTTTGCTTTCCTTCTGTCATTCTCCTCCATAGATCTCCCATATTTCTGATAGGATTTCAACTCATCCAATCCCATATGAATCGGTTGAAAATGAATCCCGGTTTTTTTCTTCAAATGCTCTATGATCAGAAATCCATCCGGATCAAAATCGCCAAAATGATACCATCGGATTTTCCTATTTTGCTCCGCGATACGCACCAGAAGACGCTGCTTCGCTGTGTTATGATATCCGCTTAAGAACAGATAAAACCATCCATCCTCCTTCATCCGGTTAAAGGACGTCAGATTTTCTATCGTCATGACCCTGACATTATGAATATCGATTCGCTCCAACCTCTTTAAGCTCTCCGATGAGTAGGCTACCGGTATGTCCTGCGACAGTTCCACCGGCGGCAAGCCACGGAAAAACAACGTAGCTTCACCCTTGACATACAGATAAGAAGGATTACTGACAATGCCATGTTCTCCCAATATAATCTGTTCCCTCTCCCGTTTATCATCGATTCCGTCCAGAAGTTCTTCACAGTCACCATACCTTTGCAGCAGACGGCATACACGCGCCCGGAATTTCTTTTCAAAGAGCTTACTGTCGCCAAATCGCACGATTGAGAGCTCGCGCTCCAAAAGTTCCTGCTTATTGTTCAGTATAAAAAGACACAACGGCAACAATTCGCTGGCCTCTGCAAGCGAATATTCGGGTTTTCGTCCTGCCTCCAGCAACCGAATCTGCTCTGCGCAGAATCTGTTCAGAACAGGTGAGGTATCCCTGCAACTCTCGTAAAACACAATCTGTTCCCTGATCTGCGCATTTTTGTCCTTTCTTTCCAGAATTTCATAGCAAACCGGAATCATTTCCGGATTCAGCAGAATTTTCCGAATCACGGTTCCGTGCCGTTCTAATCGAATCATCTGTTTTCTCTCCAAGTCCTCCATTTCTTCTTCAAAAAGATGAATCTGTTCCACATCTGCAAAATCAGAAGCATATTCCTCCATGACAACATCAGGGCTGATGGAAAAAGTCTGTTGCACCTGATTTTCCCCTCTGTAGGTTTTACTGTTTTCATATTTATCCAGCAACGCAGAGAGCACCTCTCTCTGCATCCGGTCAACCTTAAATTTCATCCTGTCTGATCAGTCCTTCCACAACTCTCGTATATCGTCCTGTGATCACAAGACTTGCCGTCGAATCCAGAAACCTTCCGATACTGCTGATTTTTTCTGGAGGTGCCGCGTAAATCACCTGAAAGCCATTTGCTTCCAGATATTTCACCATCTGCTCAATCCGTTCTCTTGACAGAGCTGAGAATGCTTCATCGATAAAAGCCAGCCGAGCGCAGCAGGTCTGCTTCGGATAGTACTGCATCAGGCTGGCAGCCAGAATGATAAAATACGGTGTCTGCTTTTCACCGTTGCTCGCCGATCCCTGCTTTCTGGACAGATCCGCCGTGATCTGCCTGCTGCCCTGATTACTGAGGATTTCCATATCATAAGAAAAATACTTCCGGTAATCCGTGTACTCTTTCTCATCCTCTTCCTCCAGAATCACGCCCATGAATTCCTGAATATCGTGCTCCATCTCCTCGTCATCCCGCATGGAATTCATGTACACCTCCGGCGAATCCATATAGTCTCTCAATCGTCGGCAAATGCGGAAGAAAACAGCGCGATCCGCCTTTTCTTTCATCACAAAGCGATATGTGTCGTTTCCAAACGGCAGCTGCTTTAACTCCCGGTTGATCGCCTCAATTTCCAACTTCGCCTCCATCACAGTCTCATTGATCTCAGCGACAAAATCGTTCATAAACGCGCTTTCCAGCCGTTTTGACTGCTCCTCCAGATGCGCCCGCGCTTGTTCGATTTTGACATTCGCGATGTCCCGGTACTTTTCCCGGAAAAACGGAATATACCCCGGTCCACGCTGGTACAGGTCGATCTGCGCGATCCTGCAGTAATCCAACTGTGCATTTTCCATGGCCTGTCTTAACTTTCCCACTTCTCCCTGCAGATCCCTAACAGTCTTTTCCTTGATCACCCTGGCACTGTCATGGCGCTTCCGCATTTTTTCATACTCTTCGAGCATCGGCCGCTTCCACTCGAGGTGTCTGACACATTCTTCCTCATACTGTTGCTGTGCATGGTAAATTTCAGCAGAGAGTGTTTTCAGAAAACCCTCATTTTCTGAAAGCTGCTCTCTGCATACAGCCATATCGGAATTGTTCACATTATTGCGGTTCAGAACATCATCATAGTATTTTTTTGCACTATCCTGCTCAGCCTGCGCCGTGGCAAAATCGGGATTGCTCTTTACCCTGGAAATTTCCTGCTCTGTCTTTCTCCAGTCTTCCTGCCGATCGGTCAGATGCTTCGGCGCGGAGAACTGATACGCTTCAGCCTTCCAGATAACTTCCTCCATCTGATCGATCTGCTTTTGGATACCCTGCCGCTTTTCCCGAATAACGGGAAACATCTCACCAAGCTCCCTCTGCCTGCGCAGCACTTCTTTTTTCTGCAATTCGATTGCCCGCGAGCCAAGGCATACCCTCGTATCCTTCATATTCATCAGGGACACCGCATAGCTCTTGGCCAGCGCTCCGTCCTGCATCAGTCCTCCCTTCGGATGATCGTGCAATTCTCTCAGATTATGGCAGAGGCAGATGCCGTTCAGAAGATAATTCGCATACCGGCGCGCGTACACATTCGGGATCACCAGCTGCTCCGCCGCACTGCCTGATGTAACATCGGTGTCCGGAAGTTTGTCTGTCAACACGATCGTTCCCGATGAAATCTTGTTCTTATGCAGGATTTCCAATGCCTCATGACAGTACTTTCCATCCACGATAATATAGTGGCGTTTCCTTCCGAGGAAAGTCTCAATCGCCATTCGCCAATTTTCATCGCAAATATCCTGCACCAGTTCGGCAAATGTCCGAACCTCTGTATGAATCCCTTGTTTTTCCAGTTCTTTTGCAATCAGCGCTTTTGCTTTCGTAATTTGGGGAGGTTCAAGCAGCCGGTTGGATTCCAACAATACCAACTGCTCCGAAAGTGCTTCCAGCTCTTCCGATAGCTTATTCTCCTCATCCCGAAGATGAAATTTTTCCTCCTGAAGAAGTTCTTTTTTCCGGTCTGCAAAAGAGCACAGCTGCTGAAAGCACGCTCTCTTTTTCTCCTCGGCATATTCTGTTTCCGCAATGTGTTCCACACAGACTCTGTCCGAGTCAGAGTCAATCCCCTCCTCAAGCAGCCACCGCAATCCGCCGGTCAATGCATGCTGCAGTTTCTTCAGACGCGCTGTCTCCTCCTCATACTTTTCAATCTGAGGCTTTAATTCCAGAAGGTGATGCTCCATCACCTGAATACTGGACTTCATTTCCGAAAACAGGCTGTTGGATTCCGCCGCCTGCCGGCGTGTACGCGCATATTCCAGCTGCTTTTCTATATCTGATTGTTGCTGCAAAAGTGATTGCAGACGCAGATTTAAATCCTGCTGCCGCAATACTTTCTGAGTCCGTTCCTCTTCCTTGCCTTTTACCTCCTGATATAACAGCATCAGTTCGCGAATCCCGAGCATTCTCAGCTTTTTTTCATACTCCAGCGTTTTTTGCTCGATCTCTTCCAGTTTTTCCTTCCCTTCCTGAAGTTCCTGGTACGATTCTCGCAGTTTTTCAAAATGCTCTTTCTGCTCCCGCAACTCCTTTAGTGAATCGACTTTCCCTGGTTCGAGAACACACTCCTGAATAAACTGATTGATATTATTCTCCGGATTAAAAGCCATCATTTTCAGCAGCTTTGCCCGGTATTTTTTTACATCACAACGAAGTCCCAGCGCACGCAAAACCTGCTCCGTCCCCCTGTCGCGCTTCATAAAATCAGACGATTTCTGCCTTACCCCCTTCCTCATCAACTGACGAGGCGGCGTTACATAAAGCTTTTTATCCTCTACTCTGCTGAAATTGATCTCCTCCATCCGGGTATCTCTGCAGACAAACCATGATGACGTACATTCAGATTCACCGGCCGATTCGATACACACACCGACAATCAGGTACATCTCTTCCACCGGAGACCAGAATTCCATCGCGATATAACCAATCACCGCACCGTTGCGCAGATACCGGTCAGCGCCATTGCTCTTTGTATCACCGCGCACATAAGCCGCTACTGTCCTGTCCCTGTCTTTTGCCGCCTTGTTGAACTGGGTATTTCCTGTCAGAAGATATGTCATGGCATCCAGAATCGTTGATTTTCCGCTTCCGTTCACGCCGGTAAACAGAGTAGAACCCTCCAGACACACAAGCTCATTCTGAAAGCGCGCCCAGTTGATCAGCAGCAGTTTTGTCGCTGTCTTTCTATTCCCCGGACTCTTCTTCTTCTCCTGCCCCATCTTCTTCCTCCTCGTACTCCTGTCCTGTTTTATCCTTCATCCTCTGGTTCGCCGTCTCAACAAAGCCGGCGAACTCATTTCCATCCAATGCAAACTGCAGAGACGGATACAGCCGTATCAGACATTCCGGCTCTCCTACTTTTCCCTGCACATCAATCAGATTGAAGCGCACGAACAATGCCAGTATCTGCGTCATCAGCGTCTTGTCGATTGAATCCTTTAATCCATATTTTTCCAGTTCGTATTTCAGATCTACTACTGAAACCAGTATCGTCCGCGCGAGGCTTCCCGAACGGATACGATCCACATACAGTGTCCAAAGTGCGCACAGCACCAGGCTCTCCGCTTTTTTCAAAACCAGATGGTTCGTCTGTATTCTCCCGTTTTCAGAGACATCCACACAGTTGCACAGCATGATTACTCCATTGTCCCGGTCAATCACCACATCAAATCCGATGTAGCCGAAATATCTGGAAAAAGGCTCCGGTCTTTTGGAGACAAAAAAATATGCCTTCTTGTTCTCTTCATCTTTATCCCGGACAATAAATGTCTGCTTCAGCAATCGACGGCAGATTTTCTGAAACTGTTCCTTCTCCGAGGAAGTATAGCTATCCCAGTATTCCTGCATTTTCTCTTCTCCCTTCCCGGTTGCTGCCATTCTCG
>JAJQIL010000074.1 GCA_021199235.1 Lachnospiraceae bacterium
TTGGGACATTTTCTCTTGTGGTATATAAGGACATTATCATAAATGGCCCATAGATAAAATAATAATTTGAAAAATCCCGGTTGAACAAAGCGGAATCTTAAGATATACTAAAATATAACCAGAAATCATGTATGGCAGCAGATATGCGAGGTGGACGGGCATGAGAGAAAAAAAGATGCCGGTTGGTATAGATGATTTTGCAAAGATTCGCTCCGGCGGTTTTTATTATATCGATAAGACGGGAATGATTAAAGAGCTTCTTCGGGATTGGGGGCAGGTCAATCTTTTTACCCGTCCGCGCCGATTTGGCAAGAGTATAAATATGAGTATGCTGCAGAGCTTTTTCGAAATTGGGACGGACAAGAGCTTGTTTGACGGTCTGGAGATTTCAAAGGAGAGCGAGCTATGTGAAAAATATATGGGACAGTTTCCGGTTATTTCGATTACGCTGAAACAGGTGAGCGGTTTTTCTTTTGAAGAGGCGCGGCAGCAGCTGTACAGTGTAATCACTGAAGCTGCTGAACAGCTCGACTATCTGCAGGAGAGTGAGAAGCTGAATGCGCGCGATAAGCGAAAAATATTTGAATTGAGTGAGGGAAAGGGGAATCAGCAGGAAGGCCTGAGGATACTTTCCAGAATGTTGTGCAAGCATTTTGGAAAAAACGTTATTATTTTAATAGATGAGTACGATGCTCCGCTTCAGAAAGCTTACGAAAATGGATATTATGATGATATGGTCAGGCTGGTGCGCCAGATTTTTGGTTATGCGCTGAAATCAAATGAATCTTTGTATTTTGGTGTTCTGACAGGATGCATGCGTGTATCGAAAGAGAGCCTTTTTTCTGATTTGAATAATCCGACCCTGTATACTTTACTCGATGACATGTGTGATGAGTGGTTTGGATTTACGGATCAGGAAGTAAAGCAGTTGCTGGAAGATTTGAATCTTGGTGAGTACTATGATATCACAAAAGACTGGTATGATGGCTATCGTATCGGCAGTACAGACATTTATTGTCCGTGGGATGTTATTAACTGGTGCCGTCAGCTTTTGCTTTCCTCGGATAAAGAACCGAAGAATTATTGGGCAAATGTAGGTGAAAATGATACTGTTTATCGGTTCGTTGAAATGGCAGATGACAGTACCCGCTATGATTTGGAAGTCCTTTCTGAAGGAAAAACGGTAGATAAGACACTTTCATTTGAAGTGACTTACAAGGATATGTACAGTCGCATTGATAACCTCTGGAGTGTTCTTTTTACTGCCGGGTATCTTACACAGCGTGGGCGCAATCCGGATGGAACCTGGAAACTGGCTATACCGAACAAGGAAGTTCTCCGTGTATTTGGCGAACAGGTGAGAAAATGGTTTCTGGTGAAAATAGAAGGCGGTCTTCAGGAGCTTTATAAAGCATTCGATGCCGGTAAGGCAGATCTGATTGAGAAATGTATCAACGAAGCTCTGAAAGAATCGATAAGCTTTATGGACGGCGGGAATTCGGAGGAACAGAAAGAATCCAGTTATCATATGTTACTTATCGGCATGGCACAGGGGCGCCCCGGATGGATTGTAAAGTCGAACAGGGAAGCGGGCAAGGGCCGCGCCGATATTATATTGATCAATCGATTGATCAATTTGGGTATTGTTATTGAAGTCAAACACACAAATGATGATAAAAAGCTTTCCGAGAAAGCCGAGGAGGCATGTCAGCAAATAATAAAAATGGATTATAATGAGTACTTTCTCGGATTCAAGATTAGCAAGATTGAGGAATATGGGATTGCTTTTTGTGGAAAAGAGTGCAGGGTTATAAAGAATTAAGATCAATGCACTCATTTGCCCAAACTGGAAGACTATTTCCGCATTCAACAGAATAACGTATGTAAGGTCATTTGACGAGAGCGAAAACCGGCGGTTTTCGCTCTCGTTATTTTTTGTTTTTTCGCAGTATATCTTCAATAGATGCATCCCCTTTTCTGGCTGACAGCGCGTCAAAACCATTTTCACATCTATTTACGATACTCGGATTCCACCTTACACAGATTTTACATTTCCTTTACACGCTCCCGATATTGCACTTGGCGGGCTGGCGATTTTCATTTTCGGCATGAACCTGATGAGCGAATGTCTGCAGAAAGCGGCCGGGGAGCGGATGAAGCAGATTCTGGGGCTGCTGACGCGGAACCGCCTGCTGGGCGTGCTCGCGGGTGCGCTGGTGACGGCGGTGCTTCAGAGCAGCAGCGCGACGACGGTCATGGCGATCGGTTTTGTCAGCGCGGGACTGATGACGCTGCCGCAGGCTATTTCGATCATCTTCGGCGCAAATATCGGTACGACGATCACGGCGCAGATCATTGCTTTTAAGATTACAGATTATATATACGTATTTATTTTCATCGGCTTTATTATCTCGTTTGTATGCAAAAAGGAGCGGATTAAAAACATTGGCCTGACGCTGTTCGCCTTCGGACTTCTGTTTCTCGGAATTGAGACGATGGGAAGCGTGATGAAGCCGCTGGCTTCCAGCCCGGTGTTCACAAGCATGATTGAGAAGGTAGCAGATGTGCCGGTGCTGGGCGTGCTGGTCGGCACATTGATGACGCTGGTGGTGCAGAGCAGCAGCGCAACGATCGCGGTATTGCAGAACTTTGCGTCGCAGGCCGGGGCGGACGGTGTGACGAGCATCCTGGGGCTGACGGGCGCAATCCCGATCCTGCTCGGCGATAACATCGGAACGACGATCACAGCGCTCCTTGCGTCAATCGGGCAGTCGAAGGACGCGAAGCGGACCGCGGTCGCACACTCGCTGTTTAACATTTCCGGTGCGCTGCTTTTCATCTGGTTTATAAAGCCGTATGCGGCATTGATCCAGTCAATCTCCCCGAGCGGGGCAGAGGTGGATGTCATCTCCAGACAGATCGCGAATGCGCACACGATTTTTAATATCACCATGACGGTACTCTGGATTCCTCTCCTCGGCTTTATGGTAAAACTGGTCATGAAGCTGATACCGGACGGAAAACAGGAAGAGGCAGATCCGGCTGTGCCGCTTTATCTCGACAAAAATGTTCTTTCCCAGCCGGCGGCCGCGCTGAAGCTGGTGGCAAAAGAGACCCTGCACTGCGGCGAGATCGCCAAAGATATGCTGCATGATGTATTAGGCACAGTGACAAGCGGCGACACGCAGGTGCTGAACCGGGTGCGGGAATACAGCAAGGCGATGGAAGCGCTGCAGGTGGAGATCAACGAATATCTGGCGGATCTGTTTTCCTCAGGTGTGCTGACGGAGCAGCAGGCGACACAGACCGCGAAGCTGATGTATGTGTTAAGCGACGTGGATCGTATGAGCAGTCTCTCCGTGGAGATGGCCGAGACGGTGCAGGAAAAGCTTGACAAGGGCTACAGTTATTCGGAGGAGGCCATCAGAGACCTCACGGAAAGCCTGAAACAGATTGAAAAAATGTATATAAACGCTCTGATGGCTCTTTCTGACGGAGATGAAGAAGCTCTGAAAAAGATCATCAAGCATAAGGATGAGGTCCTGGATCTGGACATCAAGATGCGCAAATCGCATATGCGGCGCGTGACGGAAGGCACCTGCAAGAAGAGCCTGACAGCGCCGTTCATGCGGATTCTGCACTGCATTGACCGTATGGGCAACAGCTGCGTGAATCTCGCGGAAGTCGCGATGAACCAGCTGAGCCTTAAGGATTTTTAATTATTCGGGACAGTAAAGGATCGAAAAGGAGGCGAGAACATGGCAGGAGGAATGATCAGCATGATCGGATACGGAATTTCAGTCGTACTGCTGGCGGCTTTGATCGCGGGCGCCGCAATTTATACGAATGTAAAACGCAGAAACAGTCAGAAAGAAAGCTGAGCGCTTCCCTGATGGGGAAAGAGCCGGGAAGGCATCCTGCTTTTTGAGCGGGATGCCTTTTCATGTTCTGCAATAAGAAAACCCGTAACTGTGAAGGTGCTGAACAGTTATGAAAACTTCTGATCTGTGGATCTTTTTGACAGAAGGATTAGTTGCTGCGAATAAATAATTGTGATATGATTCTGTACATTAAAAAAAGATGGAGCAGATAAGGATAAATCATATGAAACAGCATGTAAATAAAAATCTGAATGATTCGCCGGCCCAAAGCCCGCACCATCAGAAAAAAATCGCGGTCGTCAACGATTTCACCGGCTTTGGCCGCTGCTCGCTGACTGTATCCATTCCGATCATATGTGCGATGAAAGTGCAGTGCTGCCCGGTGCCAACTTCGATCTTTTCCAACCACACGGCCTACGAGAGCTGGTTCTTTGAGGATTTCACAGAAAGCATGCAGCCTTACATCGATGAATGGAAAAAGCTGCACCTGACTTTTGACGGTATCAGCACAGGATTTTTAGGTTCAAAAGAGCAGATCCGGATCGTGCTGAAGTTCCTGGATGATTTTGCGCAGGACGGGACGACGGTCATCGTGGATCCCGTGATGGCGGATGAAGGAGAAGCTTATTCGACTTATACTCCCGAAATGTGTTGGGAGATGAAGCGTCTGGCCGCCCGCGCGGACATCCTGACGCCGAATCTGACGGAAGCCTGCATCCTGACCGGCGAGAACTGGCACGACGGAAAATGGAAGAAGGAACAGGTGATTTCTCTTGCGAAGGAGCTCTCAGAGATGGGACCGGAGAAAGTCGTGATCACCGGCATCCCGCAGGGAGAATTTATTGCCAACCTCTGCTATGAGAAAGGCATGGAGCCGCGGTTCGTGCGTACGCACAGAGTCGGCACACAGCGCTGCGGCACGGGGGACGTCTTTGCCGCCATGATCGCAGCCGATGCGGTCAACGGTGTGGATTTTCAGGAGTCCGTGCGCAAAGCTTCTCATTTTATCAAGCTTTGCGTGCAGAAATCCATCGAGATGGACATTCCGCTGACCGACGGTGTGTGCTTCGAGGAGTTTCTTGGGCTGCTGTGCAGGTGAGGGAAAGCGTTCGTAACCATCCGGCACCTTCCCAGATACGGATTTTCATATATCCCGGCCGGAAAATCATTGATATTTCAGTGATTTTCCGGTTTTTTTCGCTCAAAACCGGTCAAACAGGAATGAATGGGAAAAAAACATGTCAAGCGTTTTTGAAAATGTCCTGAAAAATTTTTAACATAAGCCCCGGAG
>JAJQIL010000086.1 GCA_021199235.1 Lachnospiraceae bacterium
CCGTTCTGCCGCGCCGTGGCATAGCCGTTCATCCGGCTCTGGTAATCCCCGCGCAGGAGCCCGTCCACGTTGAACTTCACGAAATAATCCTTCTTCTCCCCCGGCGTCAGCAGCGTCCGCGCCATCGACTGCTCAAACCGCACCAGCCACGGCTCCAGGGTATACTTCACGAATTCCAGGGACTGCTGCTCGATATTGGAAAACGTGCTGTGCTCCAGGTCCCCGATCATATGCGGCGGCACCCGGAAGATCCGCGCGATCTCGCTGATCTGGAACTTCCTCGTTTCCAGGAACTGCGCCTGCTCCGGTGAAATGGAAATGGGCGTGTATTTCATGTAGAGTAGGCAAGTGCCGCCGTGCATTGTTTCCAATGTCGGTTTGCACAAGCCTCTCCCCAAACCGTGCTTACACCTCTCGATGTACGCGGCTTTCCATTTATGCTCTTACGAATGATGAATTTTCTTATGACATTCTTTACAAACGACTAACGTTTTCCGCTTTCTTGCAATCATCGCCATTTCCCATTGCTCTTTACCTTTGAGATTCTTCATCTTATTGATATGATGGATTTCAAAGGCAATTCCGTCGCCTTCCGCACCGCACAATTCACATTTGCAAGCCTTCAATCTGGCTTCAAGAGAATTTCTTGTGTTAAAATGTATATGGTTTTTCACCATATCTACATTGGGTTCATCAAAGACAGTTCCGCGTCTGAAATCAGAGAATTTTACAATCATCATACGTTTTTTCTCATTTTTCGTTTCGTAGGGAATGCCCCATGACTTACCGCACTTGAACATCCTCTTTACACCCGATATTCTTGTTTTATGCTTCTTGGCAAGTGTTTTCAGGCAACTATATTCCATCAGATAGACAAAATACGTCAGCTTTGAAAAGTTACTGGCTATGCTGTAATAATTACAGATTCCGCGAGTCTGCGAGTTATAGGTATCTACAATTTCAAGGTCTGTAAGACCTGCCATCGAGTTTCGTTGCCACGGAATGAGATTGCCGTCTTTCCCTTGGATGACAATTTCACGGTCATACATGAATTTTTCAATCCGCTCCATAGGAATAAGTAATTCCACGGAGTTATTGAGCGTCCTCTGTACAATTCCGTTGGCTTTCCTTTTGGATTCCTGACACCTGCGCACATTGATGTCGTATCCAAGGAAATGTGCATTATCTGAACTGTGCGTGATTTTTGTTTTCTCGTCAGACAGTTCCAATTTTAATTTTGTTGCTACGAAATGCGTAAGCTCCTGTTTTATATGCTTTGCGTCCTCACGGCTTCCGCTAACACCAATGATAAAGTCATCAGCATAACGAACGTAGGCGATTTTCTTGTCAGAGGCGTCTTTATAAGGCAGTCTGCGTTTTTCAACTTCGAGTTTGTGAATCTGCTTTAACAGTTCTTCTCTTTCTGTTTCATTATCGCACTTGCCGTAACGGCTCTTTAACTTGACAATTTCTCTCACCTTTTTGCCGTATGCCGGTGTATAGGCATGTTTTGCAGGCGCATTGAATTCCATTTGCATGGCTTCAACTTTCCTGTCCAATTCGTGCAAATAGATATTCGCCAGAATTGGGGAAAGAATGCCGCCCTGCGGAGTTCCGCTGTATGTCTTGTGGTACTCCCAGTTTTCCATGTAGCCTGCTTTCAGAAACTTTCCTATCAGATTTATAAACTTGCTGTCCTTAATCTTTTCGGAAAGCAAATCCAACAGAACTGCATGGTCGATGTTGTCAAAACACCCCTTAATATCACCCTCGACAAACCACTTCGTGCTGCGAAACGACCGGCTGATTTCTTTCAGCGCTGTATGACAGCTTCTATTCGGTCTGAATCCGTGCGAATGGGTACTGAAAACAGGCTCATAGATTGCTTCAAGTATCTGCCGTATCGCATCCTGTATCAGCTTATCTCTGAATGATGGGATACCTAACGGACGCATTTTGCCGTTGCGCTTAGGAATATAGACACGTTTTACAGCTTTAGGCTCATAGGTCAGGTTTTTTAATTCATCAATAATCTGACTCACATATTCCTTGCCAAAACCATCTGCTGTATCACTATCTACGCCCTCGGTTCCTGCGCCTTTGTTTGCATAAAGGTTCTTGTATGCGGTCATGTAGATATCCTCTCGCAAAAGATACCTATAGAGCCGCGTGTAGATACCGTCTGAATGCTCTTCAGAATTTCTGTACATTCGTTCTAAAATTTCAGATGTTGGTTTCATTGAGGTTTCTCCTCCCTTTCACCTTTCCTTTTAGAGTTGCATAAACTGCGTTCCTTCGCCATGTAAGAGCCATTAACTCTCTCGGACTACTACGAACGCTCCGTACCCGTGGGCGGTATTCAAGTCCTATAGACTATAGCCTTTCGGCATCCGCCTTTAGGGTATCCCCAGTTAGCGTCATTGCTTGGTGTATTCGGATTGTCGGTTCCGCTTTAGACCCTTTAACACAGGTTCTCCTGCTCGTGCTGTGACATTTGCAATCATACTGCCTTTGAGGGATGTAAAGACAGCCAGTCACAGAATGGGTAACAGGCTAATTTCCCAATTCCCCTCGGAAATGGACACTCAAGTCTCACGTTCAGTAGATAACTTAAACCTCATATCCGATTGTTGTGGCGGTTCAGTCGTACCCTTTAGCCTTTGGGCAACTTACCGCTTTCCTGCCGTGCTATGTTCCCGTATCAGCTTTCGCATTGCGGTAAGGCAGGTCAACTCACCCATGATTGTGGGTGGTAGTACCAAACTCTACTATCAATGACGCCCCTCTGGGCGCACGCCTTCCTCCAGGACAGCCACCCTGTTGGAATTACTGCTGCCGCCGAACGCACTCTGCCAGCTCTCCCGTACCTTCGTTGGATCCTTCACAACCCCCGGATGCTCCAGGATCCCGCCCGGCGTGGCGCCGTTCGCAAAGAACTTCGCGCCGTACTCCTCCGTGGCGATCGCAAGCCCGATGGCATTCTTCGCCATCGCGATCGGCGAGTATCCCACCAGCCCGTCAAAACCCAGCCCCGGAATATGCAGCACCTCCGACGGATGCAGGATCACCGTCCCCGGCTCGTCAATCCTCGGCTCATCCGTGCTCAGCTGGTATTCGTAATACAGGTTCCCGTGGGAATCCCTGTCCACCGTCATCCGGTTCGGCATCAGCGGGTACAGCGCCACCACCTCTCCCTTCCCGTTCCGGATGATCTGCGCATAGCCGTTCCCCCATAACAGAAGGTGCGTCATCAGCGTCTCCCGGAACACAAAGGAGCTCATCTCCGGGTTCGGCTCATCATGCAGAAGGAAATACAGCGGATGATCCATTGCCTTCTCCTTGCTGCCGTCCCCGCTGTAGCGGTACAGATGCACCGGCAGTCCGGCCACCGCCTCAGACAGCACCCGGACACAGGCATACACCGCCGTCATCTGCATGGCGCTCCGCTCCGTCACCAGCTTCCCGGACTGCGCCGTCCCGAAGAAAAACCGGTATGCGCTCCCCGCCGTGCTGTCCTTCGGCTTATCCCTTGACCGGAACAATCCTGATAAAATCCCCATGAAAACCACCTGCCTTTTCTGTCTGCTTTCCATAAACTTTCACAGAAGCATCTCTGCCCTGCATCCCGCTCTCTGTTCCCTGTCTACAAAAACAGGATTCCTCTTTCATCATAAACGCTCGGCGCATTCGCATTCCCACACCGGACACCCCGGTCCAGTGCCATGATCGTCGCAATCGCGCCGTCAATCTTCTCCGTGGACTTCTGCTTGTCCGCCTTGATATTCCCCGCCGGATCCGTCCGGATGAAAATATTGTCCATCATCCACCGCAGCACCGGGTTCCCGCCGTGCGCCAGTCTCTTCTCCAGCGTCAGCTTCATCAATTCTTTCGTCGGCGGCGACATATCCTTGAACCCCTGCCCGAACGGAACCACCGTAAAGCCCATCCCTTCCAGGTTCTGGACCATCTGCACGGCGCCCCACCGGTCAAAGGCGATCTCCCTGATGTTGAACCGCTCGCCCAGCCGCTCAATGAATTTCTCAATAAACCCGTAATGCACCACGTTCCCCTCCGTCGTCTGGATCAGCCCCTGCCGCTCCCAGACGTCATACGGCACATGGTCCCGCTTCACACGCAGGTCAACCGTCTCCTCCGGGATCCAGAAATACGGCAGGATGATATATTTATCCTCCTCATCCAGCGGCGGGAACACCAGCACAAAAGCCGTGATGTCCGTGGTGCTGGAAAGATCCAGCCCACCGTAGCAGACGCGCCCTTCCAGTTCCTCCTCATCCACAGGAAACGCGCAGGCATCCCATTTATCCATCGGCATCCAGCGCACCGCCTGTTTCACCCACTGGTTCAGCCGCAGCTGCCGGAAGGAATTCTCCTCGCCCGGATTCTGCTTCGCCGACTCGCAGGCCGCCTCCACCTTGTCAATGGAGATCGTATGCCCCAGGGACGGGTTCGCCTTCTTCCAGACCTCCGGATCCGTCCAGTCGTCCGCATCATCCGCGCCGTAAATCACCGGGTAAAACGTCGGATCAATCTTCCTGCCCTCAATGATGTCCAGGGCTTTCTGATGCAGCTCATAACAGATGGAATTCGTATCCGTCCCGGCCGTCGTGATCAGGAAATACAGCGGCTGCTCCCTGGCATCCCCGGATCCCTTCGTCAGCACGTCATACAGCTTCCGGTTCGGCTGCACATGGACTTCATCCAGCACCAGCCCGGAAACATTCAGGCCATGCTTCGTCCCGACCTCCGCAGACAGCACCTGGTAAAAGCCGTTGTTTGCATGATTGCAGATCCGCTTATTTGCGGTCAGCACCTTGCTCCGCTTGCTCAATGCCGGGGACTGCACAACCATCTGCCGCGCCACATCAAACACAATGGACGCCTGCTGCCGGTCCGCCGCCGCGCCGTACACCTCCGCGGACGGTTCCCCGTCCCCGAAAAGCAGGTACAGTGCAATCGCCGCAGCCAGTTCTGACTTTCCATTCTTTTTCGGGATCTCAATATAGGCTGTCGTAAACTGCCGTTTTCCGTCCGGCTTCAGGATCCCGAACACATCCCGGATGATCTGCTCCTGCCAGGGCAGCAGCTGGAACTTCTTCCC
>JAJQIL010000102.1 GCA_021199235.1 Lachnospiraceae bacterium
GAGAAGGAGACAGACTGAAATGAATGTTGCAGAAGTGTATCTGTGGGGGACACGCATTGGTGCTGTGTACCAGGAAGCGCCTGACAGTATGCCGGTGTTTTCCTATGACAGCGCGTTTTTAAAGAGCGGGATTGAGGTTTCACCTATTGTAATGCCATTGAATCAGCGTAACTATACGTTTCCCTCTCTTTCGAGGGAATCTTTTTATGGGTTACCCGGATTGCTTTCAGATTCTCTTCCGGACAAGTATGGAACAAAACTGATTGAGAGGTATCTCTCAGATCAGGGGCGTGATATTCGTTCTCTGACGGCTGTAGAAAGACTGTTGTATACGGGGAAACGGGGAATGGGTGCATTAGAATATGTGCCGCCTGCAGATTATGCGAGTACAAAGGACGCCTCAATAGATATAGCCGCTCTGGTAGAGCTTGCATCAGAAATTTTGTCAGATCGGGAAGGTATGCACCTGACAGAAAATGAGCATCTGATGGAACAGATTCTGAATATTGGTACATCCGCAGGAGGAGCTCGTGCAAAAGCGGTGGTGGCATGGAACCGAAAGACTTCGGATATCCGTTCAGGACAAATTGAAGCCGGGGATGGTTATGAATATTGGATGATTAAATTTGATGGTGTGTCAAATAACAAAGATCATGGTAATCGTGCGGATGGAAAAGCATATACTCGTATTGAGTATGCATATTATATAATGGCGAAAATGGCGGGAATCACTATGAACGAGTGCAGACTGTATCAGGAAAACGGCCGTTATCATTTTATGACAAAACGGTTTGACCGTAGTGATGCAGGGGAGAAAATTCATATGCAGACGCTGGGGGCCTTGGCACATTATGATTACAATATGCCGGGGGCTTACAGTTATGAACAGGCATATGAAATTATGAATCATCTTGGCCTCGGTCAAAAAGAGGCTGAACAGCTTTACCGGAGGATGGTATTTAATATATGTGCCCGTAATCAGGATGATCATGTCAAGAATATTTCATTCCTCATGGATAAATCTGGAAAATGGCGGCTTGCTCCGGCATATGACATTACCTACGCGAATGATGTGTCAAACAGATGGCTTTGTCGTCATCAAATGACGATGAATGGTAAAATGGATCAGTTTACGTTGGAGGACTTTCAGATAAGCGGGAAAAGAATGAATCTGTCCCCAAAACGTATTCAGACAATACTGGATGACGTGAAAGAGGCTTTAGCCGGATGGGAGTCCTGTGCGGAACAGGCGTTTTTGGGAGAAAAGGAGGTGGAGTATATTCGAAAACAGTTTTTGATATAAATTCTATTTATAACCAGCTATAGTCAGAAGAAATTTGACGAATCGGGAAATCTGGTTTATGATAACCCCAGATTTCAGAAAACGCAGCTGCCGCGGCGTTGCAGATCAGATCTTACAGCAGAACAGCTTTTGCAGCAGATCAGATCATCGCAGGGCGCTGCCGGAACAAGAGGAGGATTTCATTATGAAGAAAACAATCGCAAAGTTACTGGTACTTAGCCTGACGGTCACCGCAGTGGCGGGTCTTTCTGTGACAGCATCCGCAGACGAGGACAAGGTCATCACCGTAGCGGCTTCTTCCACACCGCACGCGGAGATCCTGGAAGCGGCGCGCGAGGCGCTGGAAGCGGAAGGATGGGAGCTGGAAGTGGAGATTTTCTCTGACTATGTACAGCCGAACACGGTCGTAGCCGAGGGAGAGATTCTGGCGAATTATTTCCAGCATATCACTTATCTGAACGAGTTTAATGAAGAATATGGTACCGATCTTGTGAGTGTGGCGGGGATTCATTATGAGCCGTTTGGTATTTATCCGGGAACAAAGTCCAGCCTGGATGAGCTCGAAGACGGTGACGTGATTGCTGTGCCGAACGACACGACGAATGAAGCAAGAGCCCTTCTGCTGCTGGAAGCGAATGGTATCCTGACGCTGAGCGAGGATGCCGGTCTTACAGCTACGAAAAATGACATTGTATCGGAATCGGTGGACGTAGAGATCCTTGAAGTAGAGGCGGCGCAGGTATCGCAGTATACTTCGGAAGTGGCGCTTGTAGTCCTGAACGGCAATTATGCTCTGGAAGCCGGCCTTTCCGTATCAGAGGATGCGATCGCTTATGAGAGCTCTGATTCTGAAACAGCTGCAGCGTATGTGAATGTTATCGCAGTAGCGGCGGGCAACGAGGACAATGAAGGCGTACAGGCACTGGTAGCCGTACTTCAGTCCGATGAGATCAAAGACTACATCAACGAGACCTACGACGGCGCGGTGCTTCCGTATGAGGAGCCGGCAGAGGACGCTGAAGCAGAAACAGAAGCAGAAGCGGCCGAGACTGAGGCAGAGTAAGATCGGGGCAGCTGTTTAGGACAGTACAGTTACGAAGAATATTGGTTATGATTCAGGACAGAAAAGACCGCCCCTGGCAGCAGGCTGGCGGTCTTTCCACTGTCTGTGATATCTTTTGTACGTTACATGTTACGTTTGTGCCAGATGATACGTTGCCTTAGACACGTTGCCTCAGGCATCCGCAGACAGACGGCAGGCAGATTTTTGCAAGCATCATATACACGGCAAAATCCATCTTTTGCTAAAAAGATGATGCACGTCCTGAAGAATTATGTTATGATGAGCCAGGTAATGAGTGGAGTGACTGTGAAGGTACTGAACAGTTACTGAGCGGACATAAAAAATTTTGAACGGAGTCATTTATGGAACCAATTATCAGAATACAGAACCTGGAAAAGGAGTTCCGGCAGAAGAACACTGAGGTGCATGCTCTGCGCGGTGTCTCGCTGGACATTTATAAGGGTGATATTTACGGCATCATCGGTATGTCCGGCGCGGGGAAAAGCACACTGGTGCGCTGCCTGAATTTTCTGGAGCGCCCGACAGCGGGAACGGTCATTGTGGATGGGCAGGACCTGTCGACGCTTTCCGATAAAGAACTGCGGGAAAAGAGAAAGAATATCGGCATGATTTTCCAGCATTTCAACCTGCTGATGCAGCGGAGCGTGCTGGATAATGTGTGCTTTCCGATGGAGATTGCCGGCGTGAAGAAATCGGAGGCGCGGAAAAAGGCTCGGGAATATCTGGAGATCGTCGGCCTTACGGAAAAGGCGAACGCCTACCCGGTGCAGCTTTCCGGCGGACAGAAGCAGCGTGTCGCGATTGCGCGTGTGCTGGCTTCCGACCCGAAAATTCTGCTCTGTGATGAGGCGACGAGCGCCCTTGACCCGCAGACGACCAAGTCGATCCTTCAGCTTTTGAAGCAGATCAACCGCGAATTCGGGATTACGATTGTCGTGATCACGCATGAGATGGCGGTGGTACAGGAGATCTGCAGTCATGTGGCGATCATTGATCAGGGCAATCTGGTCGAGCACGGCACGATGGAGGAGATTTTCCTTTCTCCCAAATCAAAAGAGGCAAAGCGCCTGATCTATCAGGGATACGAGAATGTCGCGGAGATGAAAGGCAAGCGCTGCGTGCGCATTGTATTTTCTGAGAATTCCTCGTATGAGCCGGTGATCGCCAACATGGTGATGGCGTTTAAGACGCCGGTCAACATTCTGTACGCGAACACCCGCAATCTGGACGGTGTGGCGAAGGGCGAGATGGTGCTGCAGCTTCCGGAGGATGAACCGATGGCGGAGAAGATGATCGTCTGGCTGAAAAATGCAAAACTGGCAGTGGAGGAGTTGGAAAATTATGTTGGACAGTAGTACGATTGAAATGATTGTTGAGGGCATCGGCGAGACCCTCTGGATGACCTGTATGTCGACCCTGTTTGGCTACATCATCGGCCTACCGCTGGGAGTGCTGCTGACAGTGACCGGGGCGGACGGCATCAAAAAGAATCCGGTTGTTTACAAAATTGTGGATGTGATCACGAACCTGCTGCGAAGTGTGCCGTTTCTGATTCTGATGATCACCATCCGGCCGCTCACGCGTCTGATCGCCGGCAAGAGCTACGGCGCGACGGCGACGATCGTGCCGCTGACTGTCGCGGCAGCTCCCTACATTGCCCGTATGGTCGAGTCTTCTTTAAAGGAAGTGGACCGCGGCGTGATCGAGGCGGCGCAGAGTATGGGCGCAAGCGTCTGGGAGATTATCTGGAAGGTACTGCTGCCGGAGGGACGTACCTCTCTGGTGGTAAACGCAACGATCGCCATGAATACAATTCTTGGCTACTCCGCGATGTCCGGCGCCTGCGCGGGCGGCGGACTCGGCGATATTGCTCTGCGCTATGGCTACCAGCGGTGGATGCCGAAGATATTGATGATAACGGTCGTGCTGCTCGTGATCCTGGCACAGCTGATTCAGATGATCGGGATGTTCTGCTCGAGGATGATTGACCGCAGACGGACGTGAAAAATACTTAACCGAACGGCTATCCGGCAGGCGTAGCATACTCCTGCGTCTCTCGGGTTGCCCCTGTCCGTACCATCGGCGTGTGGTCGCTACGAATTTCACCACCTCGGATAGCCATTCGGGTAAAGCCTTATTAATTTATGTAGATTATATGGCAATTATTCTTTTTTGTAAAGAGGCGTATTATTTCGCAATCTCTGTCGAAAACGTTTTTCATTTTCACCAATTGCTGTTAATACAGAATTTTTATAGTTGGGATTATCTGTTGATACTGCTAAGCGTAAGACTACATTTATATATTTTTCCTCTTGCCTGAATTTTTTTGCATACAAGAGCCGTATTTGGCTTATCACGAAAGATATAATCCGGATTTTTTAGAATGTCTGCAAAATATTTCCCATACCTGTCGTAGAAATCCTGTCCGCGCCGATTAATGATATGTTCGACACGTTCATCTGTCAAGATGACTTCATCTGTAATAATGCCATTTGAAATACATTTGAACATCTCCAGATCAATGCTTCCAATAATATGCACGGTCTATAACCTCTTTGTTGATTAATGAATGGATTATATCAGAAAACATAAGTTGCTACAAGAGTAAAATGGAAAAGTATGTTATAAATTTTATATGTCAAGCGTTTTTGAAAATGTCCTGAAAAATTTTTAACATAAGCCCCGGAG
>JAJQIL010000107.1 GCA_021199235.1 Lachnospiraceae bacterium
ATAAAAAAACAATTACCGAACCAGATTCCTTCCGCGATAAGCACGGATTCCGCCGATCACTGTTTTCGTCCGGAAGCCCTGTTTTTCAAGAGACCGCGCCACAGACATACTCATTGCGCCGCGATCACAATACAAAATGAACGTCTCCCTTCTGTTGGCGCTTCGCAGCCATGCTCCAAACTTACCTTCCGGAGCACTGACCGCACCGCGGATATGGCCTTTTGCAAATTCCTCATATGGCCGCAGATCCACGATCAGATATCCTTTTTTATTTACATACCAGTCCAGATCCTTCGCCGGAATTGTATCCATCCCTCTTAGCCTCCTTTATTTCAAAACTGTCCCTGATGTCCTTGCATACACCTGTGTTCACGACAGTCCTGTATCATGTTTACACTAATATAGTATGCCTTCGTGCAAAAGAATGCGCATCAGAAAAAGGGACAGCACAATGCCGTCCCTTCGGGGTTCTGATTGTGCGCGGGAGTCCCCGCGCACAGATTCCGCATCTGTTATTCCTGCCGTTATCCTTAGTATCTGGAACCGCAGTCCTTTTCATAGCTGTCCTGCTCAGACGCGCTGTCAGAGCCGCAGTCCTTTGAAGAATCCTTTGAAGAATTCTTCGACTTGTTCTGCTGACTCTGCTGGCTCGAATTCTGTGCTCTATTCTGCTGGTTCTCCGTGTTCGATGTCGTGTTTTCTGTTGTGTTCTTAGCCATTGCTAATACCTCCTGGTGTTATTTTGTATTACGCTTGTATTATTCCAATTATTTTTGAAAATATGTATTGCTTTTTTTTGGAAACTATATTATAATCATCCTCGTAAAAAGAATTTACCCTTCAAACAATTTTTTTACAAAACCCCTTATTAATTATTTATACTCCCCTCGAAGACCCCGGTAGCTCCCCTACCGGGGTCTTCACTTTGGCTTTGATGCGCACGGCCGCGACAGGAATTCAGTGGCTTTGCCACTCGCGGCCTGCGCAGGCGAGCAGGAGTTCGGCCTGCCTCCTCCTGCTCGATTAAATACCGGGTTTGTGGGCATTTTGGGGTCTGTTTTTTTCAGTTAAAATGAGACCCGTTTAAAAAGGCCGTACACCATTTTTACACCACTTTGATATTCATCAAATGCATATTTATGCATTTTTTGCCACTTTTCTCGACTTTGTCATTCACTTTTATACGTGCTTTTGAATATTCATTCAATGAATAACGGATGCATTTACATCACCTGCATCCGTTACTTATTTCAAAACATATTCGCAATTTTCTGAATCTCGCTTGCTTTCGTATCCGGAAGCACATGGTTGTAAATATCCATCGTCATCGTGATTGACGTGTGTCCGAGCAGTTCCTGCATTTCCTGCTGCAAACAGCGCAAATCTCTTCGGGTCACATTATAAAAAATCAGTATAAAAATGTAAAGAGCATTTTATGAATACGCGCTATGGTTTTTTGTCATGATTTCTCAGAAGCGGCTTTCCTTTTTCGTGCATCCTTTCGTATTGATTCCAGGCATGCTTCCGGAACAGCACCGCTTACACGATAGTTTGCGACCGCTTCACTCATCATGCGGAAGTTAAGTTCCGTTCCTTCACCATCCGCTACATAATCGGCCGCCCGGTTCTCGCTGATTCCAAAACTCCTGGCTGTCGTAACAGCATCCATATTGGCTCCGAGAAAGATAAACTCCCAGCCATATTTTTCTTTCTGCCTTTCGATCTGGTTTCTGACCATCTGCAGAGAATATTCCCGGCTGGCATTTTCCGCTCCGTCGGTTATGATCACAAACATCACTTTTTCTGCCCGGTAATCTTCTGCTGTGTTCTTCTGCGCAGTTCCGATTTTATGAATGGTCTTCCCTATCGCATCCAAAAGTGCCGTAGAACCGCCCACCTGATATTCTTTATCGGTTATCGGTTTTACTGCCCGGTTGTCGATTCGATCATGCAGCAGCTCATATCGGTTATCAAACAATACCGTTGTAATCAGGCATTCTCCGTCGAGCGCCTTCTGCTTTTTCAGCATGGAATTGTATCCGCCGATCGTATCGCTCTCCAATCCGCCCATAGATCCGCTTTTGTCCAGAATAAATACCAGTTCTGTAAGATTTTTCTTCATTGTGCTGTCCTCCCGCGATATTTGATTTACCTTAACTGTTCTGCGTTTTCTCAGTTACGATATACCCATAGATTATCACAGGAGTATCCGGCAATGGTCGCTCGAAAAGCGACACCTTCATATCTATCTGTTGTTAAGGCAATTCCGCAGCTTCTATTTACTTCCGAGCAGCGGCTGGTCATATTCAAAGAGGACCTCATTGATTTGAAAAATATCGTAGATGCCGTTCACAATAAAGAATTCCACAATGATGTCGAATTTCTGACTGTGGGACAGTGCGTAGCCTGCTCTTTCCAAAAGGTCATCTGTCTCAGAAAGAGTAAGCTCCAGTGCGATTGCCAGCGCAAGTATGGTCCGCTTGCCTGGAAGATATCCGTTGCCGCTTCGTATCTTTGAGAAAAGTCGGCGGTCAATATTTGCCCGCTTGTAAACTTCTGTATCTGTCTTCCCTTTTGAGTCAATCAGGCGAAGCAGTGTATCCGTAAATGGCTCATCCAGATGATCCATCCAATCATCCAGATTACCGGATGGCGGCTGCTGTGCAAAACAAATCGGAGTTTCCATATCATCCGGCTGCGGATGTCTTGCTCCGGATTCCTTTATCTGTCCATCTGTTTCCGGCTTAGATGGCTTCGCAGCAGATTTTTCCGGACGAAGCATGGATGGATTCAGATATACCGAAGCATCCGGTTCCAGCAGCGCACGTTCTTCAACATCGAGGAGTTTCCTTCGGGAATGTATGTGAGTCTCCACGTAATGATCGTCTATGTACTGCTTTACCGCTCCCTGCAGCTGTTCTCCTACAGAAAGAGCGTCTTTATCAAAAACAGCAAGATAGACATCCAGCTCATGTTGATTCAGAAAATCTCGTATTGCGGATACTGCTACCTGCAGAGCTTCCTTTTTCGGATAACCATATATCCCGGAAGAAATCAAAGGAAACGCAATGCTCTCACAATCATTCTGTAATGCCAGTTTAAGAGCTTCCAGATAGGCAGAACGAAGCTGTTCCTCACATCGCAAAGCTATGTTCTGGTGATAGACAGGACCGACCGCATGAATCACATATTTTGCCGGAAGCTGAAATCCCGGCGTGATCACAGCCTGACCGGTCTCAATGGGAGAAATCTTATCACAGGCATTCTGCAGGTCTTTCTCCCCTGCTGCGCGAAAGATTGCTCCACATACACCGCCGCCCATCCGAAGATCCGTGTTAGCAGCATTGACAACTGCGTCAACTTTCATTTTTGTAATATCCTGCCGGACGATTGTAAAAGGCATAAGACAATCACATCTCTCTACTGTTCAGATACTCGTTATAAACTGCGTTGCTGTGTTCCAGTTCTTTCTTTTGCATGATCCGCTCCCGGTGGAAGCGCCCCCCCTCACTTCGTTCAGCGGCAGATCGGGTCGGCATTTAAGAAACTCTTCGCGTTTGGCCGACCCTGTCACTTAAAATCGCCAGCATCTCATCCACAACCTCCCCTTCCGGAAGTTCACTGTAATGGGACAAATAACCGATCATCCTCCGTGCTGTAAAATCCGTATTGAGGCTCTGCGTGATCAGGTCACAGAACCGTTCTGAATATCCTTTATCCAGCATGATCTGATATAATTCCTGGCTTACTGCTGATTTTTGTTTCATATGGTGTGTTCTCCTTACTGCTGTGCCTGTAAAAACCACAGGATTTCCTTTATCAGTCTGACATCCATGGATACCAGTATTACGTTTCACGCAAAAGAATCATCTATAAAGCGGAACAATGCGCCGCCCAACTCCACAATCTCCTCAACAGGAATCCATGTACCGTCCGTCATAAAAAGAGTCCGGCGGAATTCATCCAGCTTCTTCACCACACCCGTCACGGTACAATACTCACCACCGCTTTTCCTTTCATCCGGAACGAAATACGTAATTTCGACCACAGGCGACTCATTCAGATGGGACTTTAGTATGACGAGGCGCTCCGAGATTTTCTGCTGTTCTTCCTCGTTCAGTTCCATACGCTGGTCCGTCAGCCGTGCGGTTTCCTTTACCGCAGCATCATAACCGGTAAGTGCTGCAAACGGCGAAAACTGCGCTGCCCGGTCCGTCATGGACATATGCGGACGTTTCTCTGAAACATGATGAGGCAGATTGATAATGTCCTGATACTCTTCTATCTTTCTGTCAGCCATTAATCCCGCATCTCCTTCGCCTGTCTTCTCTATATTATCTGTCCAGGATAGTACCTCGCACTCGCTGCGAGGTACGTATAAAAACATACATTCCGCAGGAAAAAGTCCCATCGCGCAGCGATTTAAAATGGACTTTTTCCAGTAACTGTGAAGGTACTGAACAGTTACCCGTATTATTTCAGTTACTCCTCTGCTATCTTCTATGACCGCCAATCTGCGCATTGCGATCCCGGCCGGTGGCCCCTTCTTCCAGATTCATCCCTTTCAGCAGTGCGTTTTTCCCAAATTTCTTCTGAATCTCCAGAACCGCTTTCTGCCTGCGTTTTTCCTTATCAAGCTCTTCCTGTTCCTTTTCGCGCTGTTTTTCAAGAGCGGCATAGTCCGTAAATAAATCCATCTGTTCCGGCTCCGGTGGCTTTACCTGATCTTCGCTTACAACGTGATTGGCGACAACATACATCCGGCGCACCAGCAGATTGTGGTCAACGATACGGTCAAACAATTCCATGGCAGCATTGGTGATCAAAACTGTAGATGCTGTCTGCCTGCCAAGATTGATGGAACCATGCGCCTGTTTTGGAATGCTTCTTCCATAGTAATCGGTGGTGACTTCGCCTTTATAGGATTTCCGCCGCGCAGGGTCTGCCAGATTTCCTGTATCGTATCCGATGGTCAGCACGATCTGGTCAGCAACCAGTCCTTTATCTACGAGGTCAAGCGAAAGGGAATCCGCCATTTCGC
>JAJQIL010000004.1 GCA_021199235.1 Lachnospiraceae bacterium
TCTAGCATACCTTTTCGGTCTTGTCAAATAGAATGTGAGGGATTTTTTGAAATTTTTTTATATTTCGAAATTTTCAGAAAATATGATACAACTGGAACGCTATTGTTCCATCTGGCGCCCCATAAATCCGGCTGCACATTTGGCCAGTACCTGTTCTGCTTCACCCATCCGGCGGCTGCCGTCTCGCCCGCGCAGGATGACGGAACCGATCACGTCGCCCTCACAGAGTATGGGGCTGATGATCTGCGGGAGGGAATCTCCGGCGTCCTCACTGGTGATCTTGACGTGTTTTTTGGAATTCTGGTCTGTGTTGACGTATTCACGTCCGCTCATGACTTCTTCGAGCTGGCCGGTGACAGGGGCGCCGATGCTGTCCTTGCGGATACCGCCGGCCGCCGCAATGACCTGATCACGGTCGGTGATGCAAACGCTGTGCCCGGAAGCGGAAGCGAGCGCTTCGGCGTATTCTTTCGCAAAGCTTCCGAGTTCTCCGATCGGGGAATATTTTTTTAAAATGATTTCACCCTCGCGGTCTGTAAAGATCTCCAGCGGGTCGCTTTCCCGGATGCGCAGGGTGCGCCGGATTTCCTTTGGTATGACGACGCGCCCGAGATCGTCGATTCTTCTTACAATTCCTGTTGCTTTCATGTTGTATTTTCCTCCATCTTCCCATTGTTTATCGTATGTTTTGAGAATCATTCATATCATTGTGATCGTTCATTCGGTACTCGTAACTGTTCTTGCTATGTTTCCGGTACTCTTTCTGTCGTATGCTCTTCTTCCAAAAAGATATTAATAAAAATCATGAACGGTTACAAAATACGTGATGAATCCCGTGTGAAACTAGTATCTGTAAAATAAGGAACTTTATTCAAAAAGATGTTGGACTGTCTGCGGCTTTGTGGTAAACTGAAAAAAATGCAGCTGTCCTGGACTGTTACACAATCATACAGCTGCTATGTAAATACTGGATAACTGTGAAGCTGCGGAACAGTTACAGGACCGGAATCTATAAAAAACAGGGGGATTTTTATGTACAGGAAAAATTTGGCAATCTGGAAAAGAACTTTGACGGCTTCCGCTATGGCAGCGGTGCTTGCGGTTTCGTCTTTGTCGGGCGGGACGCTGACGGCTGCGGCGGAGGATGTGATCGTCTCCGATGAAAATGACGCAGATGCGGCTGCCGGTGCTGCCGACAGTGCGGCGGATGCGGCGGAAGACAATGCGGAGGCGGATGTTGTGGTGACAGATGTAAGCGCGGCGGATTCCAACACATCGGATTCCGGAACGGCAGAAGCAGACGCTTCTTCGGATTCGGATACTGTGGTGGTGACCGGAGGCGCGGACGACGATGTCACGCTGGAAGCCGTGGAGGATGTGACCGGGCAGGAGACTGTTGTGGAAGTGACGGATACGGTCACTCCGGTGGATGCGGAAATCGCGGTAGATCATATTGATCTTCCGGAGGACTTTATGGAAGGCGTGGATATTTCGTCCTATGCGTCTCTGATCGACAGCGGCGTGACTTTTTATGATTTTGACGGAAACGAACTGGATGAGGAGGGCTTTTTCGAGCTGCTCGCGGACTGCGGGGTCAACTATGTGCGCATCCGGGTCTGGAACGATCCTTATGACTCGGAAGGCAACAGCTATGGCGGCGGCAACTGCGACGTGGATCAGGCCATCCGCATCGGGCAGTGGGCGACCGAGGCGGGATTGAAAGTGGCGATTGATTTCCATTATTCGGATTTCTGGGCGGATCCGGGCAAACAGTTTGCGCCGAAGGCCTGGGAGGATATGACGCTGGAGGAAAAGATCGAAGCACTTAACACCTGGACAAAGGAAGCGCTGACGGAGATCCTGGAAGCGGGTGTCAATGTCGGTATGGTGCAGGTCGGCAATGAGACGACGACAGGCATGGCCGGTGAGACGGACTGGTCGAACATGTGCAAGCTTTTCTCGGCCGGAAGCGCGGCGGTGCGTGAGGTGGCTGCTGAGTTTGATACGGATATTCTGGTGGCGCTGCACTTTGCGAATCCGGAGAGCGGCAAATATACGACCTTTGCAAAGATTCTCGCGCAGAATGAAGTGGATTACGATGTGTTTGCTTCTTCCTTCTATCCGTACTGGCATGGTACTCTGGAGAATCTGACCGAGACGCTCTCGACGATTGCAGAAACCTATGATAAATATGTAATCGTAGCGGAGACTTCCTGGGCGTATACGCTGGAGGATGGCGATGGCTCGGGCAATACGGTAGCAGAAGGCAGCAATGACACAGCATACGGGGAACTGACCTATTATGATTTCTCCGTGCAGGGTCAGGCGGATGAGGTCGCAGCGGTGATCTCAGCGGTGGCGGATGCGACGAACGGCATCGGCGTCTTTTACTGGGAACCGGCCTGGATTCCGGTGCAGGTGTATGATGCTGACGCGGATGACGCAGAGACCGTTCTTGCCGAAAATCAGGAAATCTGGGAGACGTACGGCTCCGGCTGGGCCTCCTCCTATGCTGCGGAATACGATCCGGACGATGCCGGCGTTTATTATGGCGGTTCGGCGGTCGATAATCAGACACTGTTTGACTTTGAAGGACATCCGCTGGAATCCCTGAAGATTTTCAGTTACGTAAAAACCGGAACGACCGCGGAACGTGTGATCGTGGAGACTGAGGCTGAAACAGAACTCCTGGATACAGTGGAAAATCTTCTGGAAAACGGAGACTTTGAAGACGGGGATACCGCCTGGACCGTGACCGGCACCGGCGGCGGTATCAAGGATAACGAGACTTCCAATGTATGGTCCGGCGTGTGGTGCCTGCACTTCTGGAGCGATTCCGATTTTGCGTTTGAAGCTGTGCAGGAAGTGACGCTTGAGCCGGGCGTGTATACATTGACAGCATACCTGCAGGGCGGCGACTCCGGGGACGACGATACCTTCACCATGTATGCGGTGGTCGATAATGGAGATATTACCGTCGATTGCAGCTTAACCGGCTGGAGAAACTGGTCCACGCCGACGATTGAAAACATCACCATTACGGAGACGACCACCATCGAGGCAGGCTGCACAGTCAACGCTTCCGCGGGATGCTGGGGAGCATGGGATGATTTCGTGCTGTACCGGACGGGCGATGTGGAGTGATTAAAAAAAATGCGCCTTAGCGCATTCTCGCGGAGCGATTTTGCTTTATAGGATCGAAGTTTCCTATAAAGCAGAAAAAGGGCCGGCGCTTATATGCGCCGGCCCTGCAGTTTATTCTGCATTTAATTCTGCAGCGCCGCTTTTCCCATCTGATTCAGCAGTCCTCTCTTGATCTCATAAAGCTTGTCGGAAAGATCGACATAAACGTCATGCGGATTCGTCAGGCGCCGTGTTTCCGGCCAGAGGGTATTCTTTTCCTGCTCACAATAATCCCGGATGTCCATGACAGCCGGAGAGGTATAAACACATTCTCCTTTCAGGAAGACCGGTACAAGCAGTTCACGGATTTCATAGGTGCCGGCTTTAATCTTCGTCTTTTTCCAGGTCTCGATCGGGTCAAAGATGAGCAGATCCTGTTCCGGATCGTATTCCTCATCGACCAGACAGATCAGGTCGGCGCGAATCTTGCCGGTCGCCTTATCATAAATGCGCAGAATCTTTTTGTTGCCCGGATTGGTGATCTTATCTGTATTTTCTGAAAGCTTGATCTTCGGGATGAATTCACCACTGTTTTCATCAAACACAGCTGCCAGCTTGTAGACACCGCCGAACGCGGGGCAGTCCTTTGAGGTGATCATGTTGGTACCTACACCCCAGGAGGTGATCGCCGCGCCCTGTGTCTTTAAGCTGTCAATCAGGTATTCGTCGAGATCGCTGGAAGCGGAGATGATTGCATCCGTAAAGCCTGCTTCATCCAGCATTGCGCGCGCCTTTTTGGACATATAGGCAAGATCGCCGCTGTCCAGACGGATGCCGTATCCTTTCAGTTCAATGCCCGCCTCGCGCATCTCGCGGAATACGCGGATGGCGTTCGGCACACCCGAACGGAGCGTATCGTAGGTGTCAACCAAAAGCAGGCAGGCGTCCGGATATAATTCAGAATATTTTTTAAATGCCGTGTACTCATCCGGGAAGCTCATGATCCAGCTGTGTGCATGTGTACCCTTGACCGGTACGTCAAACATCTGTCCGGCAAGCACATTCGAAGTGCCGACGCAGCCTGCAATCATTGCGGCCCGCGCACCGTACACGCCCGCATCCGGTCCCTGCGCTCTTCGAAGACCAAACTCCATGATGCCGTCTCCGCGCGCCGCCTGCACCACACGCGCGGATTTGGTGGCAATCAGGCTCTGGTGATTCAAAATAGTCAGCACCGCGGTCTCCACCAGCTGTGCCTGCATGATCGGTGCGATGACCTTCAGCATTGGTTCATGCGGGAACATGACGGATCCTTCCGGAATCGCATAGATGTCGCCTTCAAAGTGGAAGTCTTTGAGATAATCCAGAAACGGCTCGTGGAAAATGCCGAGTCCCCGCAGATAGTCAATATCCTCCGGGGAAAAGTGCAGATTCCGGATATAATCAATGACCTGATCAAGCCCGGCTGCGATCGCGTAGCCGTTGCCGCAGGGATTGTTTCGATAAAAAGCGTCGAAGATGACAGTCTCATTGGAACCGGACTCGAAATAGCCCTGCATCATCGTCAGCTCATACAGGTCGGTCAGAAGTGTCAGATTTAGCGTACTCATAGAAAAATCTCCTTTACCTGTGAAAGTCTGTTAGTTATTTTTTTGACTATACCACATTTTTTCCAAAAGAAAAGAGAAAAATAAAAATAATTAAAAAAAGGGCTTGCATTTCAAAAAGACTTACGATATAATAGCAGACGTCTGTTGAGGACAGCGGTTTTAACAGGCTGCCAGATACAGTGATAAGTTTACATTTTTCAACAGAATATAGGGCTATCGCCAAATGGTAAGGCAACGGACTCTGACTCCGTCATTTCCAGGTTCGAATCCTGGTAGCCCTGCT
>JAJQIL010000106.1 GCA_021199235.1 Lachnospiraceae bacterium
CTTGTCAAAGCGGAGCATATAATCATAGGCCGTGATTTCAAGACAGCTCAGCGTCCGATTTGCCTCAGCAACCTCGTAAATGCCCATAGGAACCGTCTCATACGTTCCGTCAGGCAGGAGCAGATGATAGTAAAGCTCCACCACAGCATCCTCAAGCGTATATCGGTCAACATCCGAATAGAGCGTGATTCCCATCTCTGCGGAATACACCGTACCCAGTTCAATCTCGGAGCTTGAGCAGCACTTTGATGTCACATAGCCAGAGCCTTTTACGATGTTCTTATAATCACAGTCATACACCTTCCCGGCAGTCGTTGTAATCGTTCCTGACCAGTAGTATGTGCGGGTGTTTTCCTGCACCGCTGTCAGAAACTCATCACTTACCGCATACATCAAAGCACCTTCAGCCCATAATAAAAGCACCAGCCGCTTCTGGCTGATGCTTTATATAATCTTTCTATCTATTGTTTAGTTATCGACATGCTGGAAATCATATCTACGTTGCTAATATATCATTCTGTTTTTTCAGGAGAAATTCTTCCTCTGCTAATTCAAGGCGTTTTTGAATCTGTTCTTCCGAAGGCAACTGCTTTTTGATTTCTTCGATTTTAATATTATCATATGATGCAACGCCCATCGGCGTCTGAATTCCCTGAAACGCCCATTGAACTTCTGTTTGGTCTTTATCCTTACAGATTAACAGGCCGATTGTTGGGTTCTCATCTGGCGTTTTGAGCAATTCATTTACCGCATTTACATAGAAATTTAATTTCCCAGCAAATTCTGGCTCGAATGAAACTACTTTTAGTTCAACAACTACATAGCATTTCAACCCAATATGATAAAACAGCATATCAATCTTACGTGTTTTCCCAGAAACAATAATTTCTTTTTGTCTTCCAACAAATGCAAAGCCTGTACCAAGCTCCAGCAAAAAGCTGGTAATGTTCTGTTCCAGCGCATCTTCTAGGTCTTCCTCATTGTATCCACTCTGCAAAGTAATAAAATTAAGATCATACGTATCTTTTACAATCTCTTGTGCAATTGTGCCCTGAAGTCCCGGAAGCATTTCCTCAAAATTAGTAACTGCTGTACCAGCTCTGTGATACAAATCCGCTTTAATATAGTCAATGAGCGCATTTCTGCTCAAGCCTTCCTCGATTGTTTTTCGTATATAAAACAAAGCCTCCTCTACAGAATGACATTTAGTGACAATCTCAACATGATGTCTCCACGGCACATAACTAAAAAATGCAGGAAAATCAATTTCTGCACCAGCTTGGTGCAGTTTTTCTGTTTGGTGGGTATCTCGAATTTCTGCACCAACTTAGTGCAGTTTTATACTGCTGAAATTGATTTGCTTTTCAAAATCATTGAATATATTACATATATTCTCATTATTTGCATACGTAACCGTTCAAAACAGTACTTCGCACTCGCTGCGAAGTACGTATGAAAACGTATATTTAACGGGGAAAAGTCCCATCGCGGCGCTGAACGTCCAGTGGACGTTCGCTTAGCGCCGACCGGAGAGGCAGCGGAGACGCGATTTTAAATGGACTTTTCCCCTCATAACTGTGAAGGCACTGAACAGTTATGAGTATTCACTCACGGAAAGAGGGCATTCGCTGGTTCGCGTGTTGGATAAACTGTGCGATTGGGGAAATGAAAACCGGCGCCTGACCACATAGATGCCCTCTAAATAATCCTCCTGGGATTCGTTATGGCGTTTTTCCTGCATAGATTCCTTCTCAGGCGCAGATGCACTCTCATGCTATAGCAGCTGTGCAAACCTTTGCAATACGCTTTGCCAGAGCAAGAATTGTCCAGATTGGGGGATTTCCCATCGACTCCGGCAGCAGCGTAGCGTCGGCGATATACAAATTTTCTGGTAAGCGGCGATTGTGAAAGCTCTTTGATTCCTCCGAAGTCAGCGGTAACATCCCGCCAGGATGTCCTGCATTCAGGGTACCGAGGAACATATCACTCTCGGCAACTCCCATTTTCCCCAGAATCGCCTTGCAGTCAGATACCCCTGCTTTCAGCCTTTCCTGGTCTGTCAGAGTCAGTTCCTTTTCTACCTTTCTGCTGCGGCTGACACCAAAGCCGGAATCTGAAAGTTTAATCATGATACTAAGTATATCTTTGGACGGCAGTCGCCAGGATTTATTGAAGAAAAAACTAAGATAGTCCATGTAGGGAGAGAGCATATAGCCGTCTCTCTGCATGACAAACGGCATGGGGATATGATGATCCTGTCCGGCTCCCGGATACGGTGCGGCCACACAAAGAACGGGATCGACAAAAAGCGTCGCTTCACAGGTGATCCCGGAGTGTTCCAGAATGATTGGTGTTCCCAACCCTCCGGCAGCCAGGACGACCAGATCAGCGCTGTAAGTCGTCTGTTTCCCGCCTTCTTTTGCATAGACGGTATGTACGGTATTATCACTGCGGTCAATGCCGAGCTTTGTCACCTGGCAGTTGGTTTTCAGCACAGCTCCTTTTTCGATGCATTCCGCCAATAGCTTGCGGCTGTCCCATTTCGCTCCTGTACGGCACCCCAGCACACAGTGACCACAATGGACGCAGCGGTTAAAGTCCACCAGTTTGCCTGTAGGAGTTGGCTGAAAGCCCAGCTGCACACAGGCATCAAAGAGCGCTTTCGTCTGGGAGGACCAGTATTTCTCATGGTCAGTGAAGAGAGGAATTTCGTTGGAAAGTTCTTCAAATTCCGCATCCAGATCGATTCCCAGTTTCGTCAGCCCTTTATCGTATCGCAATGCGCTGCCGGTAGCAAGAGTCGTGGTCCCGCCCGTGCATCTGCCATGTACCATTACCATATCCGAGGTGGCCTTTTGCACCCGCATGGCCGGAAACAGCATAGAGATCATTCGCTCATCCAGAAACAGCCCGGTCTTGCGAAGCCCGGCCAGCCTGTCAACGGAAAAGGCAAAGGGCTGAAACTCACCTCCGGCCTCCAATATCGTCACCTGAAAATGGCCTTGCAGCTCTTTGGCCATCATAGCGCCCCCGGCGCCAGAGCCTATTACAATTGCTTTTTTCATTCCAACAGCCCCTCCTCCCGGCTTATATGGTCTTTATCCTTCATCTGAAATCAGCCCGGCATACGTCACAGCCCTCTGTGATACGCTCATAAAACGCCAGCCTGCCTCCCTGATAAATGCCCGCAAAAATACCCTGGTCAATGGCAGAAATGACCGAACAGATTTCCGGTGTATAAAAGTCACAGAAATAGCATTTGCGAACACAAACGGTTCCGGGAGATTCTTCTTCCAACTGAATCCCTATGTTGCGATAGAGCTGAGTAACAATGGCAAGGCACTCCTTTTTATCCGCCGGCCTCAGCCATCTGCGAATACGGTTCCCCAAAGCATAGGCCATTTCATACAGTTTCTGATGCAATCGTTCGAGATTATCCCCGTGTTGTATGGCTCGCACAGCTTCCTCCGCTGTGAACTGCGCGTAAGCTTTTAACAATTCCGGATTGGAACGTCTGGCTGCTATGGAAACGCTCCCTCCCTTCGGTCTACGGCAAGACACGCCGCAATTGAAAAATCGCTCTGCGATTCGCGGCGTTTTCGGCGCATCCACGCCGAAAGCTTTTGCTGTTTGCCGCATAAGTATCCATAATTCAAGGTGTGCGCCGAACCTGCCGGATAGAATGCGAAAGATGAGCCTGTCCATCAAAGTACTCCAATCAGGAGGACATCCCCGACCGGGGCAGCTGCGGGCTTATACAGCCCATCAATGGTCTTCTGGCGCAGTTCCATGATATTGTTTCGACGCAGCTTCAAATTGGGAGTCAGCTCTCCGGTGGAGATTTTCAACGGGCTGGACATCAGCGCATACCGCTTGACCTGCTCCGGGTGGGAGAGCTGCTCGTTGACAGACCGAACCGCAGCCATCAGTGCCGCTTCATCCGGTGCAGACTTTTCATCTTCCGGCCAGAGCAAAGCAACACAATAGGGCCGTTGTTCTCCCACCAGCAGAGCCTCACTGATGTTGGGAATATCCCGTAAGAGTGTTTCCACCTTTTGCAGATTGATATTCTTCCCGTAGGAGTTGATGAGGATTTCCTTCTTCCGTCCGATGATCTGAAGGTGGCCGTTTGCTGTGATGGCGCCTAAGTCGCCAGTATGCAAGCGTTCGTCCTCACGGCCGTCATAGGCCATAGCCACCTGGGGGCCTTCCACCAGAATCTCGCCATCCTCCGCCAGCGTCACCTTTGTATCCGGCAGCGGAGGGCCAACGGTCGCAATGTCATTGGCACCCAGCCGATTCAGGGTGATGAGCGGCGCTTCCGTCAATCCGTAGGCGTCGTGAATCTCAATGCCCAGTTCTCTGAAATCTTCCAGGAGTTTTTGACTGACTGGCGCAGAGCCGACAATGAGCTGGTCACAACGATCCAGTCCGGCTTTTTTCAGCAGTGACCCTCTCAGGACCGGGCGCAGGATTTTCTTTAAGAAAACGTTTTTACTGGAAATATAGATGCTTCCCAGCTTATTCTGAGCCAGCTGATCCCAAATCTTCTCGTAAAATCTGGGGATGGAGAAGAAAATCGTGGGCCTGACTTTGGGCAGCGTCTCCGCCAGCCTGTCAAAATCATTGAGGAAATAGAGAGACGCCGATGCCCCCAGATAGTAGGGTGTGTAAGTCCCCAATATTCCCTCCACCACATGGCTCAGCGGCAAAAAGGACAGATAGACTGCCTGTTTGGTTC
>JAJQIL010000084.1 GCA_021199235.1 Lachnospiraceae bacterium
ATATGATGAAAGGACAGAAAGGAAAGCTGTCCAAGCGCATGACAGATTCGAGCTTCGAGATCATCGGGTATGCCAGAAAGAAGTATCTGATCGAGGAGCAGACCCGGCCGGATACCAGCATTCTCATACGGATATTCGAATATTCGATGCTGCTGGCAGGAAGTACCGGTTCTGTGGAAGACAATATGCTGACGGTATCGCTTCCGAACTGTGCAGTGCTGTTTTTGCGGAGCTCGAGAAATGTACCGGACAAGATGAAGATGAAGCTGGAAGCACCGCTGGGGGAACTGTTGATCGATGTGCTTGTGATGAGGCTTCAGGACTATACTCTGGAGGATATGTTCAGGAAAGATCTGCTGATTCTGTTTCCGTTTTATTTGTTTCGGTTCAGCAATTCCCGGCTTGCTGAATGTGATCAGGATGAGGAGCAGCTGGAGACGATCACGAGTGACTACAGCAGGATGCAGGAGCATCTGACTTGCCTGACAGACAGCGGGAAGCTGAGTGAGTTTGAGAGGTATACGATCCTGTTCCTGTGCAATAAGGTGGTTGAGAGCCTGGCGGGAAAGTATGAAAACGTGTTGAAAGGAGTACAGTCAGTTATGGGCGGAAAAGTGATAGAAACAGACGCAAAGAAGATATTGAATCAGGGAAAGCTGGAAGAACGCGCAAACACTGAGCGTGAGCGGTGCAGAGCGGATGCGGCGGAACAGAAAGCCAGTATGCTGCAGAAAGAACTGGATGTAGTGAAACAGCAGCTTCGTGATTTACTGCAGGCGCAGGGACCAAAGTTGGCTGAGCAGTAATTAAATGATTAGATAACAGAGAGAAGAGCCTTCACCGGCTCTTCTTTTAGTAGCATAAAAGTGCAGTTGTCAGGACGTAATTACCCATGACGTCTGCACTTATTTAATTGGGAAAAATTATGAAAACGGGGGACTTTAAGCAATGAAAATTACAGTAGCAGGCACAGGTTATGTTGGATTATCGCTGGCGGTGCTTCTCGCACAGCACCATGAGGTCTATGCGGTGAACAATACGCAGTGGAAGTGCGATCTGATCAACAGCGGGAGGTCGCCGATCCAGGATGCGGAGATTGAGGAGTATCTGGCGGAGAAGCCGCTGCGCCTGACGGCGACGACGGACCGCGAGCTGGCATATAAGGATGCGGAGATGGTGATCATCGCCACGCCGACGAATTATGATACGAAGAATAATTTCTTTGATACCAGCTGTGTGGAGGACGTGATTGAGACGGTCCGGAAGTATAATAAGGATGTGCTGCTGGTTATCAAGTCGACGATCCCGGTAGGGTATACCGCTGCCATCCGGGAAAAGTATCAGGATAAGAATATCATTTTCAGCCCGGAATTCCTGCGGGAGTCTAAGGCGCTCTATGACAACCTGCATCCGAGCCGCATCATTGTCGGGACGGACCTGAAGGATGAGAAGATGGTGGAGGCGGCGCATACGTTTGCGGAGCTGCTGCAGGAAGGTGCGATTGATGAGAATATTCCGGTGCGATACCTTGGGTTTACCGAGGCCGAGGCGGTAAAGCTGTTCGCGAATACGTATCTGGCGGTGCGCGTGGCGTATTTCAATGAGTTGGATACCTATGCGGAGATGAAGGGGCTGGATACGCAGGCCATTATTGACGGCGTCTGCCTGGATCCGCGGATCGGGTCGCATTATAACAACCCGAGCTTCGGCTATGGCGGTTATTGCCTGCCAAAGGACACGAAGCAGCTGCTCGCGAACTATGAGGATGTGCCGGAGACGATGATCCGTGCTGTGGTGGAGAGCAACCGGACAAGGAAGGATTTTATCGCGAACCGTGTGCTGCAGATTGCGGGGGCGTATCAGGCGAATGAGGAATGGAGCGCGGAGAAAGAAAAGGAAGTGGTCATTGGCGTTTATCGCCTGACGATGAAGAGCAACAGCGACAATTTCCGTCAGAGCAGCATCCAGGGCGTGATGAAGCGCATCAAGGCAAAAGGCGCGACGGTGATCATTTATGAGCCAACGCTTGAGGACGGCAGCACGTTCTTTGGAAGTCTTGTGGTGAATGATATGGCAGCGTTCAAGGCAAAAAGTCAGGCGATTCTGGCGAACCGCTATGACAGCTGCCTGGATGATGTGAAGGAGAAGGTGTATACACGCGACCTTTATTTCCGCGATTGATGCGGCAGAAGATGGGAAACTCTGCAGATGGTTTGTATTTGAAATATGAATTGTGTGTTCTGATGGAAAAATCTGTGGTTCCTGTGAAAACAGGAGGTGCAGGTTTCTATGATGCGCACTTTTTTAAATGAGTAGGGCGAGGGCTTGTAGTATATATGAAAAATAATATTGATTTACAGGACAAAACTATCCTGATTACAGGTGCAGCCGGCTTTATTGGGGCCAATCTTACCCTGCGGCTTTTGCAGTCTGTGCAGCCGGTGAAGCTGATCGGCATTGACAACATGAATGATTATTACGATGTATCTTTGAAGAAGTATCGTTTGCGTCAGATTGAGGATCTGGCGCAAAGCGTTTCCGGGACATTTCAGTTCGTTGAGGCCAGCATTTCGGATAAAGCGGTTGTGCAGGTGCTGTTTCAGATTTATAAACCAGATATTGTGGTAAATCTGGCTGCACAGGCGGGCGTTCGTTACAGTATTACCAACCCGGACGTTTATATTGAATCGAATCTGGATGGATTTTATAATATTCTGGAAGCCTGCCGTCATTCTTATGATAATGGCCAAAAAGGGGTGGAGCATCTGGTATACGCGTCGTCCTCCTCGGTCTACGGCTCGAATAAGAAGGTGCCGTATTCTACCGAGGACAAGGTGGACAATCCGGTGTCACTTTATGCGGCCACGAAGAAATCCAATGAGCTGTTCGCCCACGCGTATTCCAAGCTGTACAACATTCCGTCCACGGGGCTGCGCTTTTTTACGGTATATGGCCCGGCAGGGCGGCCGGACATGGCGTATTTTGGCTTTACGGATAAGCTGCGCAGGGGAGAGAAGATCCAGATCTTTAATTATGGAAATTGCAAACGCGATTTTACCTATATTGATGACATTGTGGAGGGTGTATTCCGTGTAATGCAGCGTGCACCAGAGCGTTTGAATGGCGAAGATGGTCTGCCGCTGCCACCGTATGCGGTGTATAACATCGGCAATAACCATCCGGAGAATCTGTTGGAGTTTGTTGATATCCTGCAGCAGGAACTAATTCGTGCCGGGGTTCTTCCGGAGACGTATAATTTTGAGGCGCATAAGGAACTGGTGCCGATGCAGCCGGGGGACGTGCCGGTTACGTATGCGGATACTTCGGCGCTGGAGCGGGATTTTGATTTCAAACCAGGTACCAGCTTACGAGAAGGTCTGAAAAAATTTGCTGAATGGTATAGGGAGTTCTATGGGGAATAGAGCCATGATATTTGAGGAAAAATGACATTTTTTAGCAAAAACCGGATGACATTCTGCAATGTTTGTGATAGTATATGTTTGACAGCGGGATTCCAGACTTCCGCTGACCTGCAGCTGTTGACAGACATGTCCGTTTCTATAACGCCAGGAGACGGCACTACAGGAAATGGAGGGGATATCCATAGATTACAAAGTGAGTTGTACCGATGGTGCAGGCGTTACGAAAGATAAAAAAAGTCTGGAAAATACGGAAGATAAAGGAAAAACTACAGAACTTGCTTGTGGAAGAAACCAGCCCAGGCCGGAGAAAAACAAAACACGTAGCCGATGTGTACGACAATGTATATCGGACGTTACTGGACGATTGCCCGCAGCTTTTGATTCCGCTTGTGAATGAGATTTTCGACGAGCATTTTACAAAAGAGGATAAAGTAGTATTTTCAAAAGATATACATATAATGAGGAGTGCAGTCAGTTATGGGCGGTAAAGTGATTGAGACAGATGCAAAGAAGATATTGAATGACGGAATAAACAGGGGTAAGATTGAAGGAAAGATTGAAGGAAAGATTGAAGGAAGGCGCGAAGAACGTGTAAACACAGAACGTGAGTGCCGCAGGGCGGATACAGCCGAACAGAAAGCCAGTATGCTGCAGAAAGAACTGGATGCGGTGAAACAGCAGCTTCGTGATTTACTGCAGGCGCAGGGACCAAAACTGGCAGAGCAGTGACCTGCAGTGCTTTGCGACGACAAATATCTGTAATCGAAATAAGGGCCTTATCGCAAGGCTCTTATTTTTGTGGTGAAAAAGCGAAATGGACGGAAACTATGAGCAATCTCTACGGATACATAAGAGAATCAGAAAAACAGAGCGCGGAGAATCAGATTCCCGCGATACGGGAATACGGCGTGGAGGATTCCCGCATCTATAAAGACAGACGGAATGATTTTTCGGCTTATCAGCGTCTTCTCGATACGATCCGTTCGGGCGACACGGTTGTCCTGAAAAGTCTTGACCGGCTTGGAGACAGCTACGATGACATCATTGTCAGATGGGAGAAGATCACGAAGGAGCATGATTCGGCGATCGTTGTTCTGGATATGCCGCTGCCGGATACGGCAAAGGCGCTGAGCGGGCAGTTCGTTTCGGAACTTGTGCTGGATGTTTTGAAGTACGCGGAGCGGAATCAGAAAGCCCTCCGTCGTCAGAGGCAGAGTGAGGGGATCAGGGCGGCACAGGAACGAGGAGTCAAATTTGGCTCACCGTCCAAACAGATTCCGGAAGAATTTCAGAGAGTGAAAGCGGATTATGAGCGTGGGGAACTGACCGTTACCGGCGCCGCTGCCCGTTTAAATATCAGCAGGGCCACATTTCGAAGATGGATGAAGGAGGGGAACTGATTGTTATATGCACTTTATCATCCGCAGGAAGCGGACACAGGCAATGAAAATGAATGCAATCATATGACGGGAGCATCAGAATCCAATGCGGATTCCGGTGCTTTCTTTGTATCCCCTGAAATATCCGTTTTCCGGTATACGATCGAACGCATGAGGCATTATCAGGGAGCGTGGCATTCCGTGACAGCGACGCTGTTTCCGAATTTCCTTTTCATTGAATGCGACGAAGCGGCGGCAGAAGAATTGAAAAAGCAAAATCTGCCGATCGTGCCGATCCCGGAGGAGTTAACTGAGCTTTTGACGGATTTAAGTGATGAGCAGCATTATATTCCGATGTCGAAGGGAGTCATTCAGGACGGTGTCGCCCACGTCACGGAGGGGCCACTGACCGGCCAGGACAACCGGATCGTAAGGATCGACCGGCATAAGCGTCTGGCGTGGCTGAAGGTGTCGGAGAACTGGACCCGGAACTTTGCGAAGGACAGCACCAGCGTGCTGGTGGCCGGGCTGGAGATTACGGAAAGACTGTCATAAGTGCAGGCTCTGGTTATATGAATTTAGCAGCAGCTGCATTTAACAGACGCAGGGACGGGCAGGAAGAGAAAGAAATCCTGCCTTGAAACACAAATTAAAAAATGATATGATAACGCAGGTGGCACGGGTCGGATTTTGATCCGGATAATGCCGCCTGCGTTTTTTGTTTTCTACGGTACGGATAATGAACGGTTATGATTGATTACGAAGGGGAAATACTTCATGACGGAAGAGAAGATACGTGAACTGATGCCGCAGCTGACGCCGATGATGCAGCAGTATCTCCAGACAAAGCTGGAGTACATGGACTGCATTCTTTTTTATCGACTGGGCGATTTTTATGAGATGTTTTTTGACGACGCCCGGACGGCTTCGAAGGAGCTGGAGCTGACCCTGACGGGCAAGGACTGCGGCATGGCGGAGCGTGCGCCGATGTGCGGGGTGCCCTACCACGCGGTTGACGGATATCTGAATAAGCTGGTTTCCAAAGGATATAAGGTCGCCATCGGTGAGCAGATGGAGGATCCGAAGCTTGCAAAAGGGCTTGTGAAGCGCGAGGTCATCCGCATTGTCACGCCGGGTACGAATCTGGATGCTCAGGCGCTTGACGAGACGCGCAATAATTATCTGATGTGCGTGGTAAGGGTCAGCCAGACGCGGACCGGCTCCGAAACGGCAGAACTTTACGGTGTGGCGGTGGCGGATATCTCGACCGGCGAATACCTGATGACGGAAGTGGATTCTGAGCGGAAACTGCTTGATGAGATCGTCAAATTTTCTCCCTCTGAGCTGATCTGCAATCAGTCTTTTTATGTGAGCGGACTGGATCTTGAGGATATGCGGGAGCGCCTTGGCATTTCGGTCTTTTCTCTGGAATCCTGGCATTTTGACGACGATTTGTGCACCCGTGTGCTGACGGAGCATTTTCATGTGGCTTCTCTGGAGGGGCTTGGCATCGCGGATTACACCTGCGGCGTGACCGCGGCCGGTGCGCTTTTAAAATATCTGATGGAGACGCAGAAGACATCGATTGAGAATCTGACGCGGCTGGTGCCGTATTCGATCGGGAAATATATGATCCTCGACAGCTCGACCAGACGGAATCTGAAGCTGTGTGAGACGCTGCGCGAGAAAAAGAAGAGGGGCAGCCTTCTCTGGGTGCTGGATAAGACAAAGACGGCCATGGGCGCGCGCCTTCTGCGGAAATATGTGGAGCAGCCTTTGATAGAAAAGGACGAGATCACGGCGCGTCTGGATGCTGTGGAAGAGTTAAAAGACAACGCGATCACCCGTGAGGAGCTGCGCGAGTATTTAAATCCGATCTATGATCTGGAGCGACTGATCAGCCGTATCAGCTATCAGACGGCGAATCCCCGTGACATGATCGCCTTTAAGACTTCGCTTGCCATGCTGCCGCACATCAAATATATTATGAAAAGCCTGCAGGCTCCGCTGCTTCGCCAGCTGGAAGAGCAGATTGACGAGCTGACCGACGTACATGATCTGATCGAGCGGTCGATTCTGGACGAACCGCCGATCATCATCCGCGAGGGCGGCATCATCAAGGATGGCTACAACGAAGAAGTGGATCGGCTGCGCAGCGCGAAAAATGACGGCAAGAGCTGGCTGGCGAAACTTGAGGCCGAGGAACGCGAAAAGACGGGGATCAAGAATCTTCGCGTGAAGTTCAATAAGGTGTTTGGTTATTATCTGGAGGTCACCAACTCCTATAAGGACATGGTGCCGGATTATTATACGCGCAAGCAGACGCTTACCAACGCGGAGCGCTACATCACGCCGGAACTAAAGGAGCTGGAGGATACAATCCTGGGAGCGGAGGATCGTCTGGTTTCTCTGGAATATGCGCTCTATATCGAGGTCCGCTCGCAGGTTGCGGAGCAGATCGTCCGCATTCAGGAGACGGCAAGGGCGATCGCCGGACTGGATGTGTTTGTTTCTCTGGCGCAGGTTGCGGAGCACAACAATTATGTCAAGCCGACCATCAACGAACGGGGAAGCATTGAGATCAAAAACGGACGTCATCCGGTCGTGGAAAAAATGATTCCGAACGACATGTTTATCGCGAACGACACGAAGCTGGATAACGGAAAAAATCTTGTGTCTATCATCACTGGCCCGAACATGGCCGGTAAGTCGACCTATATGCGCCAGAGCGCACTGATTGTCCTTCTCGCCCAGATCGGCAGCTTTGTCCCGGCGGACAGTGCGAAGATCGGTCTGGTTGACCGCATTTTCACGCGTGTTGGTGCGTCGGACGACCTTGCCAGCGGCCAGAGTACGTTCATGGTGGAGATGACCGAGGTGGCGAACATCCTGCGCAACGCGACAAAGGACAGCCTGCTGATTCTTGATGAGATCGGCCGCGGCACCAGCACCTTTGACGGCCTCAGCATCGCCTGGGCGGTGCTGGAGCACATCAGCAATCCGAAGCTGCTCGGCGCGAAGACGTTATTCGCGACACATTATCATGAACTGACGGAGCTGGAAGGCAAAATCCCCGGCGTCAACAATTACTGCATCGCGGTCAGGGAGCAGGGGGACGACATCGTATTCCTGCGCAAGATCATCCCGGGCGGTGCGGACAAAAGCTACGGCATACAGGTGGCCCGCCTGGCCGGTGTACCAAAGAGCGTCACCGACCGCGCAAAAGAGCTCGCTGAAGAACTTTCCAATGCTGATATAACAGCATCAGCCAGTCGCGGCGCAGTTTCATCTGATCCTGCGCAGTCCGCCACCAGTGACGGGGCAGCTCATTCTGTTGACGGTGCAGATGGAAAACCTGCGGAGGAGAAGCCGAAGAAAACACGCACGAAAAAGCCCGATCCGGTTGATCTGAACCAGATGTCATTTCTGGAGACCACGACTGATGCGGATGTCCTGAAAGAATTGCAGGAGCTGGATGTGCCGAATATGACGCCGATGGACGCGCTCAACACGCTGTATCGGATGCAGGGGAAGCTGAAAAACCGGTGGCAGAAGTGACTTTTTTGAAAAAAAGAACAGGATTTTGACAGGATGAATTAAAGTAATCAAATACTGGAAATTAGCAATTGACATAAATGAAGCAGCATGCTATTATCTGATTTAGAAGAAGTGCTGCCGATAGACGGTTAGTCCGATTATATTGTGTCAAAAATAACCGCTTAGTTTATCAGACTTGGGGCGGTTATTTTTGTGTCTTGCTACTCTTACCGATCGAGTAACCAAGACCGAATGAGGTCATGCAGAGGCTTAAAACTGCAATTAGATCACTGATGGTGAGCATAAGCACGTCCTCCTTTCCTGCCAGATTTCTCAAATGGGAGATTTCTATGTAATCAGGAATCACAGTTTCCTGTTAAAGGACTAACCGCCTACCGTTATGGCAGCACCGTCTTTATTATAATAAAAGTTTTCTTATAATGCAATATTTAAAAAATATTTTGTATATTATATGAATAGGACGAAAGGAATTACCGATTTTATGGATAAAATAGCGTTGCTTAGTCAGGACACGATTGACAAGATAGCTGCCGGGGAAGTGGTGGAGCGTCCGGCTTCCGTCGTCAAAGAGCTGGTAGAGAACGCGGTAGATGCCGGGGCGAACGCAGTCACGGTCGAAATTAAGGACGGCGGAATTTCTCTGATCCGTATTACCGATAATGGATGCGGTATCCCGAAAGAGCAGGTGCAGGCTGCTTTCCTGCGCCATGCGACCAGCAAAATCCGCACGGTGGATGATCTTTTGACTTCCGGGACGCTTGGGTTTCGCGGTGAAGCTCTCTCCAGCATTGCTGCGGTCTGCCAGGTGGAGATGATCACCAAGACGCCTGGCAGCCTGCTTGGCGTGCGGTATGTTATTGAGGGAGGAATTGAGAAGTCTTTAGAGGAGATCGGTGCGCCCGAAGGGACTACTTTTCTGGTGCGGAATCTTTTTTATCATACTCCCGCAAGACGCAAATTCTTAAAGAGTGCGACGACGGAAGCAGGCTATGTCGGCGACCTGATGGAACGTCTGGCTCTTTCACATCCGAATATTGCGTTTAAATTCATCAATAATCGGGATACGAAGCTTCACACCTCGGGTAATGGCAGAATCAAAGATATTATTTATGGGGTTTATGGCCGTGAGATTACCTCCAATGTCGTTGAAATTGAGTCGGAAAACGGTCCGATGCGGATCAGTGGTTATATCGGCAAGCCGGTCATTTCCCGCGGAAACCGCAACTATGAGAATTATTTCGTTAACGGCAGATATGTCCGCAGTGCGATTATTGCCCGGGCGATTGAGGATGCTTACAAGCCTTTTATGATGAGCCATCGCTACCCGCTCACCGTTCTGACATTGGACATTGACACCGATCAGGTGGACGTCAACGTGCATCCGACAAAGATGGAGGTGCGTTTTGCGGATCAAAGCTTTGTCTATGATCAGGTATACAATGTCGTCAAAGAAGGATTGCTGCATCGCGAGTTGATACCGGAGTTTACGATAGAGAATAAACCGATTGCACAGTCAAAGACCGGGGTGGGAACTTCGGGTGAAAAGAAGGTCTCTGACAAAACAGATGAGCGGGCTGTAACTGCAGGAGAGCGAAATTCAGCAGATGCGGCTTCTGCTAAAGCAGATTCAGATTCACATTCGAATATGGGCGGTAAGTCGGAGAGCACGGATGCCGTCGCGACAGAGAACAAAGTCGGAAAATCGGAGAAATCAGAGAAATCAGAGAAATCCTCCCCGTTCCGCTATCCGGAGCCTTTTGAGAAAGTACGCAGCCAGCTGCTTGCGGAATCAAAAAGTCCTTATGAACCGAAGTATCCGAACCATAGTACAGCGTCTGCAGCGTCTGCCAATCGCGGAGCGATTTCGGAATGGCAGACGCAACCTGCCGCCGCCGCGGAGCAAGGTGGCGATTCCACCCGCCTATATAATTCTTCTGTACAGCCGCAGAAAAAAACAGGCGTTTTAAAGCCTGTTACGGGGATGCTGAACGACACTGGCGTGCAGAATCAGGAGTCACAGATACAATCTCATGACAATGATGACAAACACAATGAATCATCCGCTTCAAATTCAGAACAGAAAAACGAACAGAACCTCGAACAAAAACCCGTTCAGATGGAACTCTTTGACGACAAGCTTCTGAGTGAGCAGAACATCAAACAGCATAAGCTGATCGGGCAGGTCTTCGACACCTACTGGATCGTGGAATTTCAGGATAAAATGTATATCATTGACCAGCATGCGGCGCATGAAAAGGTACTGTATGAGCGTTTTATGAAAGATCTGGCTGAGAAAAAACAGACTTCTCAGATGGTCACTCCGCCCATCATCGTGTCGCTGTCCATGCAGGAAGAAGAGATGCTGAAAAAGCATATGGATCGTTTTACGGAGGTCGGATTTGAGGTGGAGCCGTTTGGCGGCAGGGAGTATTCCATCTGCGCGGTTCCCGGCAACCTTTACAGCATTGCCGACCGGACCCTTTTCCTGGAAATGCTGGACGGACTGACCGATGTATCAGAGCGTGCTTCGGATCAGGCCATCCGTGAAAAAATTGCTTCCATGTCCTGTAAAGCAGCGGTCAAGGGCAATCGCCGGCTGTCTGTTCAGGAGGTGGATGCTCTGATCGGGGAGCTGCTGACACTGGAAAATCCTTATAACTGCCCGCATGGACGGCCGACGATCATTGCGATGACAAAGTATGAGCTGGAAAAAAAGTTTAAGAGAGTTGTGTAGAGGTGAGTGTGCATGAATCAGAATAAACCGCCGCTGATTGTTCTTACAGGTCCGACTGCGGTCGGCAAAACGCACTTGTCTGTCGAGCTTGCAAAACGGATCGGCGGAGAGATCATCTCTGCGGATTCGATGCAGGTCTACCGGGGCATGGATATCGGCTCCGCAAAGGTGACGCCGGAAGAGATGCAGGGCGTTCCGCATCATCTGATCGATGAATTTGAGCCATGGGAAGAATTCCATGTGGTAAAATTTCAGCAATATGCCGCGCGCTATATTCAGGAAATTCAGGCGCGAGGGTGTATTCCGATTCTCGTAGGAGGCACCGGCTTCTACATTCAGGCCGTGCTCTACGGGATTGATTTTACGGAGCATGGCTCGGACAGTTCCTACAGGGAAGCGCTGGAGACTCTTGCGAAGGAACAGGATCCGCTGGTACTGCATGATATGCTGCGCGAGGTCGACCCGGAATCCGCCGATGCGATCCATGCGAACAATGTAAAACGTGTCATCCGGGCGCTGGAGTTTTATCATGAGACGGGGGCGAAGATCTCTGCGCATAATGCGAAGGAGCGGGAAAAAGAGTCGCCCTACAATTTTGCGTATTTTGTATTAAATGACGACCGCGCCGCACTCTATGACAGGATAGACCGCCGGGTGGACAAGATGATGGAGGCCGGACTTCTGGATGAGGTGAGACGGCTGCGGGACGAAGGCTGCACCCGCGATATGGTGTCGATGCAGGGACTCGGATACAAGGAGATGCTGGACTATCTTGATGGGAAGTATCCGCTTGATGAGGCGGTCCGCGTTCTGAAGCGGGATACCCGCCATTTCGCGAAACGTCAGCTTACATGGTTCCGCAGAGAGCGGGATGTGATCTGGCTGGATAAATCAGATTTTGATCATGACGAAGAACGGATTTTGGAACAGATGCAGGCTTTGCTGCGCAATAAGGGCATTCTTTCAGCCTGAAACAGGGAGTATCATCAATACGGGAGTAAAGATACCAGCAGAATAGAAAACAGGAAAATAGAAACCAGCAGAATAGAATACAGGAGCACAAAATAACATGACACAGATGTATGAATCTCTCGGCATCAGTCGGGAAGTGTATGAGTATTCGGAAGAAGTATTAAACGGTCTGAAGGATCGTTTCCAGAGAATTGACGAAACGGCGGAATACAATCAGCTGAAGGTCATCAAAGCGATGCAGGATGCCCGCGTGAGTGCGGAATGTTTTGAGACCTCCAGCGGATACGGCTATAATGACCGCGGACGCGATACACTGGAAGAGGTGTATGCGAATATTTTTCACACTGAGGCTGCTCTGGTGCGCCCGCAGATCACCTGCGGCACACATGCGCTGGCAATCGCCTTATCCGCCAATCTGCGGCCTGGTGATGAGCTGTTGTCAATATCCGGCAAGCCATACGATACTCTGGAAGAGGTAATCGGCATCCGGCCTTCACGCGGCTCTCTGGCAGAGTACGGCGTGACCTATGCGCAGGTCGATCTGAAAGCGGACGGAGCCTTCGATTATGACGCGATCCGTGCGGCAATCCGGCCGCAGACAAAGATGGTAGAGATCCAGCGCTCCAAGGGCTATCAGACCAGGCCGACGCTTTCTGTGACACAGATCGGGGAAGCCATCGCGTTTGTCAAAAGCATCCGCCCGGATATTATCTGCATGGTGGACAACTGCTACGGCGAGTTTGTAGAAAAAATCGAACCGGGAGAGCTGGGCGCGGATATGGTCGTCGGCTCCCTGATCAAAAATCCCGGCGGCGGCTTGGCTCCGGCGGGCGGCTATATTGCCGGAACACTTGCCTGCATCGAACAGTGTGCGTTCCGCCTGACCTCGCCGGGACTCGGCCGTGAGGTTGGGGCCAATTTCGGTGTCATGCAGTCCTTTTATCAGGGGCTGTTCCTGGCGCCGACGGTGACGGCAGCCGCTTTAAAAGGTGCTGTTTTTGCTGCAAATGTCTATGAAAAGCTGGGTTTTGCGGTTGTACCGGACGGGGCGGAGGAGAGGCATGATATCATTCAGGCGATCACCTTTGGCTTTCCGGAGGGTGTGATCGCTTTTTGCGAGGGAATCCAGGCTGCCGCGCCGGTAGACAGCTATGTGACGCCGGAGCCGTGGGCGATGCCGGGGTATGACAGTGATGTGATCATGGCTGCCGGTGCGTTTGTGCAGGGTTCTTCCATTGAGCTGAGCGCGGACGGACCGATCAAGCCGCCGTACGCGGTCTATTTTCAGGGAGGCCTGACCTGGCCGCATGCGAAGCTGGGGATCATGATGTCGCTGCAGAAGCTGTATGAGAAAGGGCTGGTAAAGCTTGCCTGAGGGTTGTTTTTGCCGCGAAAGGCTGTGATATCGTAATTGTGAAGATACTGAAAAGTTACGTGATTTCGAAGAAGCAGGAGAGGTATGACGATGGCGAAAAATGTCATGATCATCGGCGCGGGCGCAGCGGGGCTTACCGCTGCGATATCGGCAGCGCGCACCGGCGCAAACGTCACGGTACTGGAAGCGCAGGAACGTCCGGGCAGGAAGCTGCTGGTCACCGGCAACGGACGCTGCAATCTTACGAACATTTCGGAGAATCTGGCAGAGCAGTACCGCGGTTCGGGGGCTGCGCTTGCTTCGAAGCTTCTCCGTCAATTTGATGCAAAGGCTGCGCTGGAGTTCTTTCATGGACTGGGACTTCTGACACAGGAAAAGAATGGTTATGTCTATCCTTATACCGCGCAGGCCTCATCCGTGCTGGATGTACTGCTCGCCGAGCTGAGACGGCTGAAAGTGAAGCTGAAATTTTCGCAGGAGATTACAGAGATTATTGATTTCGAATCCGCCGTGGGTTTGCAGATCTCATCGAACGGCAGGAACCAGGAGTGGAGCGCCAGGAGGGAAAGTAATCTGCAGACTGCCGCCCGGTTTGCAGTAGTCACACCCACCTGGACCTACCAGGCGGATGCGGTCATCCTTGCCTGCGGCTCGAAAGCTGCACCATCTACCGGCGCATCGGGAGAAGGCTATCTGCTCGCACAGGCGCTTGGACACACGATCGTGGATCCGCGTCCTGCGCTCGTGCCGCTTACCAGTCATGCTTCCTTTTTAAATCGAGCGGCCGGGGTACGCTGCCGCGCTGGAGTAACGCTGCTGCGGAAACATTTTTCTGAAGGAGATACCGCTCAAAATAGTTCCGCTGCGACGGATGACCACAGGGGCTTCGGCAATCGCACGCTGCCGCACAGGAAGGATACAGGTCCTTCCCAGTATGAAGAAATTGCACAGGATATCGGAGAACTGCAGTGGACGAATTATGGCGTGTCCGGGATTGTGATCTTTCAGCTCTCGCGGTATATCGCAGGGGACGCTGATTACTCAAAGTCAATCGTTTATAAAGCGAATAAAGCAAATATAGCAAATACAGAAAACAGAACTGTTAAAGCAATTACTGCAAATAAAGCAGAATATGCTTTATGCATTGATTTTTTTCCGGATTACAGTGAGCAGTACCTGAAAGACCTGCTGACGAAACGGGCGGCTGAACTTCCAAAGGAGCCTGTCTCTGTTCTGCTGCGGGGACTGCTGAATGAAAAGCTGATACCTGCAGTACTGGAACAGGCGGAAAATGCACCTGACAGCGATATCGGCAGACAACAGGAGCAGGCGGTAAAGCTTCCTGCAGTATGCAAGGATTTAAAACAGACGGATATCACCGGCATCTGCCGCTCATTAAAATCGTTTTATCTGCCTGTGACCGGTACGAAATCGTTTGATCAGGCACAGATCTGTGCAGGAGGAGTGGACTGCCGGGAGATCACAGACGAGCTGGAATCGCGTCTGCACAGCGGACTTTATTTTGCGGGAGAAATGCTGGATGTGGACGGACCGTGCGGAGGATACAATCTGCAGTGGGCCTGGACCAGCGGCTATATCGCCGGAGCGTCTGCCAGCCGCGCAGCAATAGCGAGGAAATGACAGAATGAATCAGAAGGAAATCATCGAAAATACGATTCTTCAATATCCAATCTGCGAGTATTATTTTGGCAAAAGGGACGAACTGATCTTTTCCGATAAGGTCTGGTATATCTGTGAACAGGACTGCGAGCGGTATGGCCATTCCTGGGCCTGCCCTCCGCACTGCGGGGTTCTTGAAGAACTGATGAACAGATGTCTGGACTATTCGCACTTCTGCCTTTTTTCCACGGTCACGGAAACGGAAAACGCCTGGGATAAAAAGGCAAACTTAAGCGTAAAGAAGCAGCACGAAGAGATTACGAAGAGCATCCGCGATGAACTGGAAAAGGAACTGCCGGATTTTTATGTATTGTCTACGGGCTGTACGGAATGTGAGGTCTGTGCCTGCCCGGAGGAACCCTGCAGGCATCCTGAGGGACGGCTATCCTCCATGGAAAGCCATGGAATTTTGGTGATGCAGACGGTAGAGGAGGTTGGCATGACCTTTCACTACGGCGGGGATACCATCGTGTATTTCAGCATGATCCTGTATCATGATGACCCGGAAGACAAACGGTAAATGTAAAAATACGAATTACTGCAACAGTACGAACTGCTGAAACGATTTCACATATATATACAAAACGGAGAGAGCTATGGTCGTCAGAGTCAGTGAACTGAAATTAAAGGTCGGACACAGCCAGGCACAGCTGGAGCGTGAACTGTGCCGGATTTTGCGTATTCAAACCATCCATTCGGCGGATTTTGAAATTATCCGCCGGTCGATTGATGCGCGGAAAAAGCCGGATCTGCTTTATGTATACACGATTGATGTGAAGCTTCCGCGCCCGCAGGCTGTTGTGAAAAAGCTGCGGAACCGGCATGTGACGGCTGTGGAGCCAAAAGAATACCGGTTTCCTTATAAAAACGTACATGATAACCAAAAGATGCATGGTAATCAAAAGGTACATGACAATGAACAGGAACTGCCGGACTGCGGCCGTGTAAAGGCTGTGCAGGTTTCCGGTCAGGACGCCGGAAAACGTCCGGTCGTGGTCGGCAGCGGACCGGCCGGTCTGTTCTGTGCGCTGATGCTTGCCAGAGCCGGACTCCGGCCAATCGTGCTGGAACGGGGAGAGGATGTGGATACACGCACGAAAACAGTCCGGCATTTCTGGGAGACCGGTGAACTCAATCCGGCTTCGAACGTACAGTTCGGTGAGGGCGGTGCCGGAACCTTTTCCGACGGGAAACTGAACACCATGATCAAAGACCCGGACGGCCGGATTCGGTTTGTGCTGCGTGAATTTGTAAAGGCCGGTGCGGATCCTTCGATTTTATGGAGTCATAAGCCACATATCGGTACGGATGTGCTGGCCGGGGTAGTAAAGAATATTCGTATGGAGATCCTCAGCCTGGAGGGCGAGGTGCGCTTTGGAACCTGTCTGACCGGAATCCGCCGGGAGGGGCAGTCCTGTTATATTCTGGAACTGAATGGCGGCGCAGAAACGCTCTGTGCGGAACAGGCAGTCCTCGCGATCGGACACAGCGCCCGTGATACCTTTCGTATGCTACGCTCGTACGGCCTTGCCATGGAGGCAAAAGCATTTGCGGTCGGGCTGCGCGCGGAACACAGCCAGAGTCTGATCAATCGCTGCATGTACGGAACGGAGGATGTGACGGAGCTCGGTGCGGCGCCATATAAGCTGACCCATAAATGCGCGGACGGCCGCGGTGTGTATTCGTTTTGTATGTGCCCGGGCGGTTATGTAGTCAATGCTTCCTCGGAACCGGGAATGACCGCGGTCAACGGTATGAGCTTCAGCACCCGGGACGGCAGAAATTCAAACAGCGCGATTGTTGTGACGGTGACACCGGAGGATTATCGGAAATTCGCTTCGAATGTGCCTGCATGGAACGTTCAGAAAGCCGCAGACGGCTTATTTTCAGATCAGGCAGCCTCCTTCGCGGATGACCCGCTTGCGGGAATCGCCTTCCAGCAGATATTGGAAAAAACTGCCTGGGAATGCGGCGGCGGACGGATTCCAGTGCAGCGCTTTGAGGATTATTGCCGGAACCGCCCGTCAGATGCGCCCGGCAGCCTGCTTCCGGAAAACAGAGGACAGTGGAAGATGGCAAATGTACGGGACATCCTTCCGGATGCGCTGAACGACTGCATTATAGAAGGAATGCACGCTTTCGGGCAGAAGATACCCGGCTTTGACGGAGCGGATGTGTTGTTATCCGGTGTGGAAAGCCGCACTTCCTCACCTGTGCGTATTCTGCGCGGCGATCATTGTGAGAGTGTCACCTGCCCCGGAATCTATCCCTGCGGCGAGGGCGCCGGCTATGCCGGAGGCATTACATCCGCCGCGGTTGACGGAATCCGTGTCGCGGAAGCTGTGTGCCGCAGAATGTTACAGGTCACACCCTGACCGTTTTACGGCGTTTCCTGGTCTGCGGGTGCGACTCAAATTTAAGTAAGTTTTTCTGCTTCGGGTGTGTACTTTGCAGAATTTTTGTGCTAGAATGTTTCAATAGTTTCGTAATGACTCCGCCGGGAGCGGATTACCATGCGGAACTTCCGGAGAACTTCCTGATAGAGGAAATGGAAAACAAAAAGATAAAAATGCAAAGCACTGCACAAGGGCGTACGATGAAGAGTATGCCCAAAATGGAGCGCCCGTATGAAAAATGTCTGGAAAGAGGAGCGGAAAGTCTTTCAGATGCCGAGCTTCTTTCTGTCATTTTGCGCACTGGTACGCACGGAGAATCGGCGCTGGAGCTTTCAAGGAAGATTCTCTCACTGAATGGAGAGCAGAGCGGCCTTCTGGGGATATACCATATGTCGGTCGCGGAGCTGATGAATGTGCGCGGACTTGGAAAAGTCAAGGCAATTCAGCTGAAATGCATTGTGGAGCTTTCAAGACGTATTTCACGCTGTCACTTTTCAGAAGGAATCTCTTTTCAGGATCCTGTAGCGGTGGCTAAATACTATATGGAAGAAATGCGTCATCTGGAGCAGGAGAACCTCATCCTTGTGATGCTGAACAGCAAAGGAAAGCTGATCAAAGACATGGTGCTTTCCAGGGGAACGGTTCGTGCTTCCATAATTTCACCGAGGGAGATTTTCGTTGAAGCTTTAAAAAATCAGGCAGTCAGCATCATCCTCCTGCACAATCATCCGAGCGGAATTCCGGATCCGAGCGAAGAAGACATCCGGCTTACCGAGCGTGTGCGGCGTTCGGGAGCGATGCTGGGGATTGAGCTTCTGGATCATATTATAATAGGAGACTGTCAGGCGGTCAGCATGAGGGAGCAGGGCTTCTGGCAGGGCATACAGCAGGGGAGTTATAAGGGGTAACAGTCATGTTGTTGCAGCGGGCATGTGGACTTGATCTTGGAACAGATACGATCAAGATAAGGGATAAAAGCGGCAAAAAGTTTCTGTACAGCAGAAATGTGATTGCCATGCGTGAGAATGGCAGCGTCCTCGCTTACGGGGACACGGCTTATGGTGTTTTTGAAAAGCAGCCGGTCACTGTGAATGTCGTCTGGCCGATGGTCAGCGGGGTGATTGCCAATCTTACTGAGATGGATCTTCTTCTGGATTATCTGATCCGGCGCTATGGAGGAGCCTCATCACTTCTGATCGCTGTGCCCACTGAGATCACACAGGTGGAAAAACGCGCTTTTTTTCAGGTGATGAAAGGACAGATCGGAGCCGGAAGGATTCGCCTTGTGGAAAAGGGCCTCGCGGATGCAGTCAGTGCTTCTCTTCCCGTTCTTTCCAGTCGTGGACATATGGTTGTGAACATTGGCGCGGATACCACGGAGATATCGGTCATTTCTTCCGGTAAGATCATCTTAGGACAGACACTCAAGGTCGGAGGCCGCCGTATGGATGCGGATATTGCCACGATGGTCCGCCGCAAGTTTAATCTCAGCATTGGGAAAAAGACTGCGGAATCCCTGAAAAATAACCTTGCTTTTATGATCAATGGCCCCCGGCTGGAGCAGAAGGTGTTCGGTATTCACACGCTCTCCGGTCTGCCGAAAGCGGAAGTGATCCCGTCCCTTGCGGTCAGCGTCGCCATCATCGATACCGTTGATATGATCGTTGACAGTATCAATTCCATTTACAATCGTATCCCTCCTCAGCTGATGAAGGACATTGCGCACGAGGGGATTTATTTAAGCGGCGGTGTTTCCATGATTCTGAACCTTCCGGAATACATTCGCAGAGAGATCGGCATACCGCTTCACCATATGCAGGATCCGAAATACAGTACCATCCGGGGCCTGGTAGAGATTATGAACAATAAAGACCTGAAAGCAGTCACCTATACGCTGAACGATCTGGCCGCCATGCGATAGCGTCCTTCTTTTTATCTGCTTTCTATGAGAGGAATAATAGTTCACAATGAAGAAGAATTCAAATGAAACACTGAAAAATAAATACCTTCTGGCCGGGCTTTCGGTATTCTGCGTGGTGCTGATCATTTTATCTTCAGTAAACAGCGATCTGTTTGCTCCGGTCAAACAGGTGAGCGGTTATCTGGTTACACCGGTACAGAAAGGCATCAACAGCTTTGGCAGCTGGCTGAGCGGTTTTACGGAGAACCTTGAGGATGTGGAGACGCTGCGCGAAGAAAATGAATCGCTCAAAGAGCAGGTGGCAACTCTGACCGAGGAGAACAGTCTTCTTGTACAGGAGCATGAGGAGCTGGAGCGTCTTCAGGAACTGTATGATCTGGACGAAGAATATTCTGATTATGAGAAGGTCGGCGCGAATATCATCGCCAAGGAATCCGGTAACTGGTTCAACATCTTTACCATTGACAAAGGTTCAAATGACGGCATTGACAAGGATATGAATGTCATCGCGGACGGCGGTCTGGTCGGGATTGTTACCGAGGTAGGCGCCAACTGGGCGACCGTACGCTCCATTATTGATGATGAGAGCAATGTCAGCGCGATGGTATCCACAACATCGGATCAGTGCATCATCAGCGGCGATCTGACACTGATTGATGAAGGCTCTCTCGAGCTGTCCCGTCTGACGGATACGGACAATGCCGTGCATGTGGGGGATAAGGTTGTCACATCTTATATCAGTGAGAACTATCTGCCCGGCATTCTGATCGGTTATATCAGTGAGCTGAATAATGACTCGAACAACCTGACAAAGTCCGGCTATATCACGCCGGTGGTGGACTTCCGGCATCTGCAGGAGGTGCTTGTCATTCTGGAAAAGAAGGAATATGTTTCCTCGGATTCGGCATCTGAGGAAGAAACTTCGGAGGAAATTTCCACAGAGATGGAGGCAGAAGAGGAATGAAACGCAGAATTGTCCTTGCAGTCATGATTGTGATCTGTGTGCTTCTTCAGGCAACGGTCTGCCCGATGATCGCAATCGGCGACATCAAACCCAACCTTCTGATTGTCCTTACGGTTTCCTTCGGACTGATGCGGGGCCGCCGGGAAGGAATGCTGATCGGTTTTTTCTGCGGGCTTCTCACTGATATCTCATTCGAGAGTACGCTGGGGTTCAACGCGCTGATGTATCTTCTTGTCGGATATTTCAGCGGATATTTTTTCCGGATTTTTTATGACGACGATATCAAGACCCCGATTTTGCTGATCTCAGTCTGCGATCTGGTGTACGGCGTTGTACAGTATGTGTTCCGCTTTCTTCTGCGCGGCCGTATCAATTTTCCGTTCTACCTCGGCCGTATCATATTGCCGGAGGTTGTGTATACCCTGATACTGACGTTTGTCTGCTACCAGATTTTTTACCGGATTAACCGCTGGCTGAGCCTGACAGATGCCTGAATGCATGAATTGTAAACCGTGTGGGAAATCTCGGATTTTTAGAGGAGGAATCGCCTGTTTTGTTACGTAAATTTCGAAAAAGATCATCCGGTACACCGGTTAACTCACGGATCGTGATACTTGTCATTATCGCGGTACTTCTTTCTGCTGTGGTCCTGCAGCGGCTGTTTTACCTGCAGATCGTGATGGGGGAGTCTTATCAGGAGAATTTTTCACTTTCGATTCTGAAAGAGAAGACGATCAGTGCTGCCCGCGGCAATATTTATGACCGCAACGGGGTACCGCTTGCGTACAATGAGATCTCCAACTGTGTTACTTTTGAGGATGATCAGACGTATGATTCGACAAAAGAGAAGAATCTTTCGATCAACAGCACTCTTTACCATATCATCAAACTGATCGAGGAAGAGGGAGACTCCGTTGATTCCGTGGTGGAGGATTTTGATGTTTCCCTGACAGAAGACGGAACCTGGGAATACAACACCAGCGGCTATACCCTGAACAGATTTAAAGCGGATATTTTCGGGGAATCCGCGATCGGGGATCTGGAAGCGGAGCAGTTGAACATTGAGGCTGACCAGCTGATGGAGCTTCTGTGCGGAGGTACTACGACCTTCGCTGACGAGACTTTTTACGGCTATGGGATTCTCGATGACAGTATTACGGAAGAGGAACTGGAGGAATATGACCTTCCGGCGGCTTATACAAAAGAAGAGATCCTTCAGCTTGTCGCGCTGCGGGCCAATATCGCTGCATACAGCTATCAGCGTTATAACGCAGTCACCATTGCGGAAGATGTCAGTGAGCAGACGGTGACCCGTATTCTGGAGAATATTTCGGATTATCCCGGCATTGATGTGACGGAAGAATATATTCGTGTCTATGATTACGCCGAGTGCATGGCCGGCCTGATCGGTTACACCGGGCAGATTTCATCAGAAGAACTGGAGGAACTGCAGGAGATCAACAGTGATTACACTGCGACGGATATCGTCGGAAAATCCGGTCTGGAGAGCGTGTATGAGACGACTCTGCAGGGCACCAAAGGCTACGAACAGCTTTATGTGAATTACGTCGGGCAGACACAGGAGGTCATTTCACAGGTGGACGCCCAGGCGGGGAACGATCTGTATCTGACGATTGATGTGGAGCTTCAGCAGGCGGCTTACCAGATGCTGGAACAGGAGATTGCCGGTATTCTGTGGTCCAAGGTGATTTCGGTCGAGGAGTACAACACCGAGAACCTGACCTCTGCCGATGATGTTTATATTGCCTACTATGATGTATATTACGCGCTGTTTGAGAACAATATTTTAAGCGTGAGCCATTTAAAATCTTCTGACGCGACGGAGAATGAACAGACAGTATATCAGGCCTTTCAGACCAAAGCGGCCGAGATATTTGAGGTGATCCGTCAGGAACTCCTGTCAGATGACCCGACCATTTACAGCAATCTGGATGAGGAATATCAGGTCTATGTCTCTTATATTGTCAACGATATGCTGATGGATGATACCGGCATTCTGAACGAAGACGCGATCGATAAGACAGATGCGACTTATATCGCGTGGACGGAGGATTCCAGCATCAGTCTGAAAGAATACCTTACATACGCGATCTCACAGAACTGGATTGATGTATCCAAGCTGAATGTGGAAGACGAATATCTGGATTCGGATGAGATGTATTCCGTGATCGCGGATTACATTGCGGATTATCTCTACGACGACGATGATTTCTGCAGCCAGGTATACCGCTATATGCTGAAGGATCAGCGTATTACCGGCGAGCAGATCTGTATGCTGCTCTTTGATCAGGGCGTTCTGGATATGAATGAAAGCCAGTATGAACGGCTTCAGAGCGGCTCTCTGGATGGCTACACGTTCCTGATGGACAAGATCTCCAATCTGGAGATTACGCCGTCACAGCTCGGACTGACTCCCTGCTCCGGTACGGTCGTGATCACGGATGTGAATTCCGGTGAAGTGCTCGCGTGCGTCAGCTACCCGGGCTATGACAACAACCGTCTGGCAAATGATATGGACGACGATTATTACTATTCGCTGCTGAACAACAGCTCTTCGCCGTTCTACAGCCGCGCTACTCAGGAAGCGATCGCGCCCGGTTCTACCTTTAAGATCGTATCCGCCGCGGCCGGTGTAATGGAAGGGGTCGTTACGATCGGTGAGTATATCAACTGTACCGGTACGTTTGATCTGGTAGACCCTGAGATTAATTGCTGGAAAGAATGGGGACATGGTTCCATCACGCTGCAGACGGCGATCACGGAATCCTGCAACTATTACTTTAATACAGTCGGCTACCGGCTAAGCGCCATGAGCGGTACTTACAGTGACGACGCAGGTGTGGAGCTTCTGAAAAAATACGCGGAGATGTTCGGCCTTACGGAAAAGTCCGGTGTGGAGGTCTCGGAGACTTCACCGCATTTTGCGACTTCCGCTTCCCCGCAGGCAGCCATGGGACAGTCTGATCACGCGTTTACGGCAACACAGCTGGCGCGTTACGTCAGCACTATCGCTAACGGCGGCACCAGCTATTACCTGACGCTGGTCAAATATACATCGGATTCCTCCGGAAGTGTGCTTGAGGAGAACGAGCCGGAGGCAGGAAGCACAGTGGAATTGACGGATTCCCTCTGGGACGCGATTCACGAAGGCATGCGCGGCATGGTGAAGAACAGCGACGCGTTTGACGGCTTTACAGGTGTCGCAGTCGCCGGTAAGACGGGTACGACCCAGATTACAACCAGTATTCCGAACCACGCGACGTTCATCGGTTATGCACCGTATGACGATCCGGAGATTGGCATTGTCGTCCGTATCGCGAACGGATACACATCCGCGAACGCTGCGGTGCTTGCAAGAAATGTGATTTCCTATTATTATGGTATCGACGATACAGATACTCTGATCACAGGCCGTGCTTATAATGTAGATACAGATACGGAGTGGGAGGACTGATGGATCATAAACAAAGCGCTGTTATACTAAAGAGTAATCCGTATGGGCTGATAGTGAACCTTTCGCCTGATCTGCCGTTTGAGGAACTGCTCACAGCGGCAGGTGAGAAGTTTCGGGTATCCGCCGGATTTTTCAAAAATGCCCGGCTGGCGCTGACTTTTCGCGGAAGAGACCTTACCAGAGAGCAGGAGGCTGCTCTGGTTGATACGATCGTGCAGAATTCCTCCATTCAGGTCGTTTGTATTGTTGATGAGGAAAAAGAGACTGCAGAGTATTATCGCAGGGCTCTGACACATGCGCTGGAAAAAAAGAAAGAGGAAGACGGACACTTTTATCGGGGGACCCTGCACAGGGGAGAGTCGCTGGAAAGTGAGACCAGCCTCGTGATCCTCGGGGATATCAACCCGGGTGCGCAGGTGACTTCAAAGGGGAACCTGGTTGTCCTTGGCTGTTGTATGGGAAGCGTGTACGCGGGAGCCGGAGGTGACGAGAACTGTTTCATCGCTGCGCTTACGCTGAAGCCATCCCTGTTAAAAATAGCTGGTGCAGCTCCTATGAGAAGCGCGATCGTAAAAACAAAAGATCCGGGAGATTATCCGGTAGAACCGGAGATGGCATTTGTAAAAGACGGTCATCTTCTGATCAATTCCATTACCAAAGAGACGCTGTGCGAATATCTGGCATGACATGCCAGCGCCCGGCAGAATTTACGAAAGATGTAAGTATTCAGAACATGTAGTGGAAAGGATTAAAAAGATGAGCGAAGTAATTGTGGTTACGTCAGGAAAAGGCGGTGTTGGCAAGACGACATCCACCGCAAATATCGGAGCCGGTCTGGCCAGGCTCAATAAAAAAGTGGTTCTTGTGGATACGGACATCGGTCTGCGTAATCTGGACGTAGTTATGGGTCTGGAGAACCGGATCATCTACAATCTCGTCGATGTGGTCGAGGGCAGCTGCCGGATCCGGCAGGCTCTGATCCGTGACCGGCATTATTCGGGGCTTTATCTTCTGCCATCTGCACAGACACGCGATAAGAGCGCGGTATCTCCCGAGCAGATGATCAAGCTGGCTGATACGCTTAAGCAGACCTTTGATTATATTGTTATGGACTGCCCGGCGGGGATCGAACAGGGCTTCCGCAATGCGATCGCGGCGGCGGACCGCGCGATTGTTGTGACGACACCTGAAGTTTCCGCAATCCGGGACGCTGACCGTATCATTGGCCTTCTGGAATCCTCCGGAATTCGGAAGATCGACCTCATTATCAACCGCATTCGCATGGACATGGTCCGGCGCGGAGAGATGATGTCGGTGGAGGATGTGCTTGATATCCTCTCTGTGAATCTGATCGGAGCGGTTCCTGACGAGGAGAGTGTGGTGATAGCAGCCAATCATGGCGATCCGGTGCTTGGAAGCGATACGGTGTCAGGCCGGGCATATCTGAATATCGCGAGGCGAATCCTCGGAGAAGCAGTACCGCTGGAGCATCTGGAAGAGCATACTTCTCTGTTCCACCGGATTGCCGGAATGCTTGGCGTGAGGTGACTGAAGTAAGATGGAATGTAACTATTCAGAACAGGTCTTCACACTTGCTGCGAAGACCGTATGAAAACATATCATTTGGTTGGGGCGTAAATGAAAAGTAATCCGAAAAGGACAATTCTTACGTCAGGAAAAATTGCCAGAACGCGCGCCGGACTTACGGTGTCTGCAGACCGTCTGGACTTAAGTCCGGACCGGATGGACGACTTTCGCCGGGAATTGACGAATGTTCTTGCAAAATATATCAATACAGAAGATGAACATATAAAAATCCGCATTACATTTGCCTGTGAATTTACAGCAGCTGCCAATCGCGAATCACATGAGGAATGGCAGGCAGCTGTATCCGGGCCTGACAGGAAACGGGGAATATCGGATGTTAAGACAATACAGATTAAGTGACTATAACTTTCGGCTGATTCTATGGGTGACAGTGCTTTCTGTCCTTGGAATTCTGGTTGTTGGCAGCGCGGAATCAAGTTATATGTCGAAGCAGATCATGGGATTTGTTCTCGGCCTGGTCCTGATGATTATTATTTCACTGATGGATTATACATGGGTGCTGAACTTCAGCTGGATTATTTATCTGGGCGCGAATGTTCTGCTTCTGCTGGTTCTTGTCAGCAGCTTTGGATCCTCCGGAGGCGGCGCCACACGCTGGCTTGAGATCGGCGGCTTCCGTTTTCAGCCTTCAGATATCGCGAAGATCATGCTGATTCTGTTTTTCGCCAGGTTCTTTGAAGACCGGGAAGAAAAGATCAATACATTTCGCACCATTATGACGGGGATTGTTTTAATGGCGATTCCTCTGGTCCTGATATTAAGAGAGCCGGATCTGTCTACCACGGTCGTGCTTGCGCTGCTTTTCTGCGCTCTGTTTTTTACTGCCGGGTTGAGCTATAAGATCATTGCAGGCATTCTGATCGTCTGCGTACCGGTCGGTGTTATTCTGGTAAGCCTGGTCATGTCGCCGGATCAGACTCTGATTCCGGAATATCAGATGACTCGTGTTTATGCATGGCTTTATCCGGACGAATATCCGTCCGACTCCATGCAGCAGCAGAATTCCATCAAGGCGATCGCGTCCGGACAGTTCTACGGCAAAGGTCTGGACAATGATGATGTTGAATCAGTCAAAAACGGCGGATTTGTGTCGCAGGATCAGACAGATTTTATTTTCGCTGTGGCGGGAGAGGAGCTGGGCTTTATCGGCTGCTGTATCATAGTGGTGCTGGAATTTCTGATTTCTTTTGAATGCATTATGATCGGGAGGAAGGCAAAGACGCTGTCCGGCACACTGATTGGATGCGGGGTCGGGATTCTGGTCTGTTTCCAGAGCTTCGTCAATATCGCTGTAGCGACCGGACTTCTGCCAAACACCGGCCTGACGCTCCCGTTTGTCAGCTACGGCCTGACCTCTCTTGTCAGCTTTTGCATCGGCATCGGCTTTGTCCTCAATGTCGGTCTGCAGACAAGACGGTATTGACCGTATTACTTATGATTTGCTGCGAAGCAGGCAGATAAAAGGATTTCGGAACTTTTTTATTTTGCAGTAGAAAGGGGATTAACAGTTATGAATGTAGCATTTATAGCACACGACTCAAAAAAGAAACTGATGCAGAATCTTTGCATCGCCTACCGCAGTATTCTGGTAAAAAACAACCTGTTTGCGACCGGTACAACGGGCAGGCTGATCGAAGAGGCCACAGGGCTGAATATTCATAAGCTTCTGGCCGGACATGTCGGCGGCGAGGAACAGATGGGAGCGATGATCGAGCAGGGGCAGATTGACCTGATGATCTTTTTCCGGGATCCGCTGGGGGCAAGACCGAATGAACCGGATATTAACAAGGTCATCCGGCTGTGCGACGTTCATAATGTACCGTTGGCTACCAATATCGCTTCAGCGGAAATGCTGATCAAATCGCTCGAAAAAGGAGATCTTGAGTGGCGTGAAATGTACAGATAATAAAGAAAAAGAGGAAGCCCGGAAACGTCTCGGCTATACAGAGCGTGAGTGGGCGAGAATGCTCGAACAGGAGAAAAAGGAAAAACAGCGGAACCGGAAGCTGGCCTCGGTGCTTGCGGGGCTGCTCGCCCTGGCGGCCTGTCTTGGATTTCTTGTTTATTATCTGGTATTCCGCTCACATGACTATACTCTGACTTTTTCCTACAACAGCACAGACACCGTGTTTGGTCTTGGAACGATTCTGGATGGATTCGAGGCGGAAGAGGGAACTGCGGCGGAATTGTGCGTGGTGACAGGAGATACCAACACTTCCGCGGCCTCGCTGGATGCGTATTCCGCGGCGCTGTTTGATCTGAATGATGAGGAGACCATCTATGCGAAGGACGTATTTACAAAGCGCTCTCCTGCCAGCATCACAAAGATCATGACCTGTCTCGTGGCCTTAAAATACGGCAATCTGGATGATCAGGTGACGGTCACGTCCACGATTCTGAATATTGAGGAGGGTTCCTCTGTTGCGGATCTGAAGGTGGGAGATGTGCTGTCCCTCAGGCAGCTGCTTTACGGCATGATGGTCGTATCCGGCAACGATGCTGCCATGATGGTCGCCGAACACATTGCCGGCAGCGTGGACGCGTTTGTGGAACTGATGAATGAGGAAGCTCTGGAGATCGGCGCGACGGATACGCATTTTACCAATCCGCACGGTCTGACGGATTCCGATCATTATACTACGGTGTATGACATTTATCTGATCTTCAATGAAGCGATGAAGTATGATACCTTCATGGATATCATCAACCGTGAGAATTATTATGCGGAATACACGGACGCAGACGGTAATGCTGTAGCTGTCACCTGGGATTCAACCAATCAGTACTTCACCGGAGATGAGACTGCACCGGATGATGTGGTCGTATATGGCGGGAAGACCGGAACGACGAATGACGCGGGATATTGTCTTGCTCTTCTCTCCAAGGATCTTTACGGGAATCCGTACATTGCCATCATACTGCACGCTGATTCCAAAGAGAACCTTTACAGCGGGATGAACTCGCTTCTGTCACTGATCTAAAGGACAGATTTCGGATGGAATTCCCGATGGAAATTGGAAAGAGTGTAATTTTGTGTTGTTTTTTTTGCGCGGATAGTCTATAATTAGCCCATGAAAAATATATCCGCTACTAAAGGAGGAGATGCCCATGATACAGTTAATTTTAGGTAATAAGGGGAAAGGCAAGACAAAGGTATTACTTGATAAGGTCAATACCGAGATTAAGACAGCGCATGGCAGTATCGTGTATCTTGACAAAAGTGCGAAACATATGTATGAGCTGAACAACAAAGTAAGGCTCATCGACATTTCCGGTTTTCCGCTGAAATCCAGTGACGAATTTATTGGTTTTATCTATGGTATCCTCTCACAGGATCATGATCTGGAACAGATGTATCTCGACAGCTTTCTTACGGTTGCGCAGGTAGAGGACGCTGCGGCAGCAAATACGCTTCTTGGTACTCTGTCTGAGATTGGAGAGAGGTTTGATGTTACGTTTGTCATCAGCATTTCTCTGCAGGCTGACGACATTGAAGACAAATATAAAGAACATATCCTTGCGGAATTATAATCACTCAGGAAGGGTCGGTCAGGACCCGGTCAGGTTATGATCCGAAAGTATTTATACGCATACGGCCCGGCGGATTCCGCCGGGCTTTCCTTACAAAGAGATTTACTTTTCTCCGAAGGATGCAACACGCCCATAGAGACTTAAGAGGTAAAGTCCTGAGAGTCCTACAAGAGCGTAGATCAGTCTGGATATCCAGGTCAGATTTCCAAAGATCAGGTTGACAAGGTCCAGTTTGAAAAATCCGATCAGTCCCCAGTTGACTGCTCCGATAATGACAAGAGTGATCGCTGTGTAATCCAGTCCTTTGCTCATAATGCTTTTCTCCCTTCCTGGTATATTTGAGCGTAACTGTACAGTACCTTCTCAGTTACATTTGAGCTTCATGTACAGCATATCCGTTTCTTCATTTTTTATTCAAAATACCTTGTATCGAAAGTTAGAACATGATAAAATAGCTCTCATGGATTTTGAGAATACAGCCGGAGCTTTTGTGCTCTGTTCGGTTACGTGGATTCGGGAGGCCTTTATTGAATAAGCGTAAAAACAGGAATAAAATAACAAAATACAGACGCTACTCCTTTTTTAATATTGGAACCCTCCTGTTTAGTCTGGTGTTTCTTTATATGATCATTATGATGGTCATGTACCTGACGCAGACGCATGTCACTTCTTACGAGGTAACAAAAGGCACACTGACAGGGAATTACCGCTACGAGGCTCTGGCGCTGCGGGAAGAGACCATCGTGACGGCTACGCAGTCCGGCACAGTCCGTTATTTCGAGCGGGAAGGCGCAAAGGCGTCGGCCGGAAGCACGGTATGCGCGATTGATGAAACGGGAAGCACCGTGCTCCAGTCTATCAGTGATTTTTCCATGACAGAGGATGATGAGGAGCGGCTGCAGAATATTCTTTCCAGCTTTACGATTAATTTTTCTACGGATAATTTCCAGAGAACCTATGACCTGAAAGCAAGCGTAGAGGGGCTGATCTCCGAAGTAATCGAGGAGAATTCGGACAGCTCTTATTCGACGCGCAATGCCTGTTACGCGCCGGCTTCCGGTTTTGTATTATATAAGATAGACGGTTTTGAGGATACAGAGGAATCGGAGATCACTTCATCCATGTTTTCCCAGAGCAGTTATTCCGCTGTGAATCTGCGCAGTCAGGGCACGGTATCGGCGGGGGACGATCTGTTCAAGCTGGTGACCAGCGAAGAATGGACACTGTATTTTCCGCTGGATGCGACGCTCACCACGGAGCTGGCGGATTCGACCACGATCAAGTTCCGTTTTCTGAAGGATAATGTCACTTTCAGTTCTTCCTTTGAAATCATTACAAATGGTGAGGAGTCCTTCGGTAAGATCACGCTTGACAATTCACTCGTCCGTTATGTTACGGACCGGTTTCTGGAGATTGAGCTGGTTCTGAACAAAAAGTCCGGCCTGAAGGTTCCAATCTCGGCGATTTCAACCCGGACCTTTTATCGGATTCCGGAAGAATATGCGATTGTGAATGAAAGTACAGACGACGAGATCACCCTGCTGGTAGAGAGCTTTGCTGAGGATGGATCTTCAACGACGAAATATCTGACGGCGACTGTCTACAGCTATTCGGATGGATATTATCTGGTGGATTCGGAGCTGCTTTCCGAAGATGATTATATCCGTATTGCAGGCACGACTATGCGAAAACGTCTTTCCGAGGACGATATTGAGACTCTGTATGGTGTATACAATATCAATAAGGGTTATGCGGTATTCCGCGAGATCACGATTATTGATCAGAACGAGGAATACTGTATTGTGGAAAGCAACAATACCTATGGCCTTGCCGCCTACGATTATATTGCGCTCGATGCGTCGCAGGTGACTGACGACCAGATTGTTTATTAAGGAGAGTATTATGTTAAAGGAGAATCTGCAGGAAGTGGAGGCGCGTGTGGCGGACGCCTGTGCGCGTGCCGGAAGAGACCGGGATGAGGTGCTTCTGATCGCGGTCAGCAAGACCAAACCGGTGGAGATGATTGAGGAGATCTACCGGGAAGGAATTCGGGATTTTGGGGAGAATCATCCGCAGGAGATCCGGGATAAGTTCCCGCAGCTTCCGCAGGATGTCAGATGGCACATGATCGGACATCTGCAGACGAATAAGATCAAATATATTATCGAACGCGCCTGCATGGTTCACTCTGTGGAGTCTGTCCGCCTTGCGGAGGCGATCAGCAGTGCCGCTGTCAGTCATGGCCTGGTCATGCCGGTTCTTGTAGAAGTCAATATGGCAAAAGAAGAATCCAAGTACGGCATAATGCCGGAAGATACCGAGCGGTTTATCCGTGAGATCGCATCCCTGCCGGGGATTCATGTCAGGGGCCTGATGACCATCGCGCCCTATACAGACAACGCGGAGGAAAATCGTGTATATTTTCGTGATATGAAAAAATTATCTGTTGACATTGCGGGCAAAAACATTGATAATGTGGATATGTGTGAGCTCAGTATGGGCATGACCGGAGATTATGAGGTCGCGATTGAAGAGGGCGCCACGATGGTTCGTGTAGGCACAGGTATATTTGGAGCGCGTGATTACAGCAAATGACAGTCATAATGAGTCAGGCAGCTGCTAAAAATGGGAGATATAGAAAATGGGTGTAATTGATAAGTTTCTCAATGCAATGAAAATGAACGATGACGATGTCCTTGACGATGATTATCTTGACGATGATTACGATGGCGATTATGATGATGAGCCGGAAGAGGAGCTTCCGAAGAAGCGTTTGCTGAGCAGAAGCAGAGAAGAGGATTCGGAGCGGACATCCGTGACGAAGGAGGAGCCTGTCCGGGAAGACCCCCGCAGGGCTTCGACACAGTCTTCCAGACAGAGCAGAACGAAGACGACTGCACGCAGTACGAATTCCGGCAGTAAGATTTCGCCTATGAGAACGACCGGCAGTAAGCGTTCCGGAGGTATGGAGGTCTGTGTGATCCGCCCCAGGAACATGGAGGATGCCCGTGAGGTGACGGACACGCTGCTTGATGACTGCACAGTGATCCTGAATATGGAGGGCATTGATTTTGAACTGGCGCAGCGCATCATTGACTTTGCCTGCGGCTCCTGCTTTGCAATCCATGGCAAGCTTCAGAAGGTAAGCAATTATATCTTTATTATTACACCGCAGCATGTCGATATTTCCGGAGATTTTCAGGAAATGATGAACGGTGTGTATGATGTACCTTCTTTCGGAACGTCATTCTAGAGGAACACCATGGAAAAAGACGGACTTGCTGAAAAGAGAATCCGTGAACTCGCCTCCAGAGCGGACGCCAGAGGTATTGTGACTTTTACGGATTTCCTGAACCTGAATGAACAGAATATTTTTTTTGATACCATACAAAAGTTTTCCTTTGTCAAAGGGGAAACTTTTGGCGGTTATGAGGGTGCAGAGCGCAGGATCGCGGCGGTGATCCCGCGTGATACGCAGGACTGTATGTCAGAAATTCCCTGGCCGGTTCAATGTATCCGCATCGTTCCGCGCAGCCCGAAGTTCGCCGAGAAGCTGAGCCACCGGGATTTTCTCGGAGCGCTGATGCATCTTGGGTTTGAACGCTCCATTCTGGGAGACATTGCAGTAGCGGACGAGGAAGCGTTCCTGTTCTGCGTCTCACGTTTTTCCGAATTGATTTGTTCAGAGCTTACCCTGGTGCGTCATACGCAGGTGAAGTGCATGGTCTGCGATATGTCCGGTTTTGCCTGGACGCCGCCGACGGAGACTCTGCGCGGCAGTATTGCTTCGGTGAGACTGGACGCTGTGATGGCGCTTGGCTTTGGCGCGTCCCGTTCAAGCCTGCTTTCTCTGATCGAGGGTGGCAGTGTTTTTGTAAATGGAAAGCTGGTTACGTCGAACGCGTATGCGCTGAAAGAGGGAGATATCGTCTCGGCCCGCGGACTTGGCCGGTTCCGCTATATCGGCACAGGCGGACAGACGAGAAAAGGGCGTACGTTTGCGGAAGTGGAGCGGTATGTATAAAACAGTAGAGAGGTATGGAATTTTATGAATACGGGAAAATACAGAACAGGAATGGAAATCACGGTAAAGACGGAAGCGAATGCTCCCTATAAAATCTGTCTGCAGGATTCCTTTAAAAAGCTGACAGGTTATCTGAGGGAGATTGGCTGTGAAGGGCATCGGATCTGCATTGTGACGGATTCGAACGTTGCACCGCTGTATCTTGAGGAAGTACGGCAGACCGTAGCTTCCTGCTGCAGTGCAGTCGCAGTGTTTGAACTTCCGGCGGGCGAGGAGAATAAGACGCTTGATCATGTGCGCGAGCTTTATGAGGTACTGATCCAGGCCGGATTTGACCGTCATGATTATCTGCTGGCGCTTGGCGGCGGAGTGGTCGGAGATCTGACCGGGTATACTGCGGCCACATATCTGCGCGGAATCCGTTTTATTCAGGTGCCGACCACGCTTCTTTCTCAGATTGACAGCAGTATCGGCGGCAAAACGGGCGTGGATTTTGACCGATATAAAAATATGGTCGGGGCATTTCATCAGCCTGCTCTTGTATACATTAATATTAAAACCCTGCATACTCTTCCGGATGAGCAGTTCGCGAGCGGGATGGGAGAACTGTTAAAGCACGGTCTGATCCTCGATGCGGATTACTACGAGTGGACGATCGATCATATGAGTGAGATTGAGGACCGCAAGTTTTCTACCATGCTGATCATGGTCGCCAGGAGCTGCGAGCTGAAACAGTCTGTGGTGGAAAAAGACCCGAAAGAGACGACCGGCGATCGTGCACTGCTGAACTTTGGCCACACGATCGGTCACGCGATTGAAAAACTCAAAAATTTTGAACTTCTTCACGGCGAATGTGTGGCGCTTGGCATCGTGGCCGCAGCCTGGATTTCCTGGCAGCGGGGCATGATTGAAGAGGAAGAATTCTATGAGATCCGCGATATGAATGTCGGCTTCGGCCTGCCGATTTCTTTTGAAGGACCGACCGCTGAAGAAATCGTTGCCGCTACAAAGAAAGATAAAAAGATGAATGCGGGAAAGGTGCGGTTTATCCTGCTTGAAGATATAGGACATGCGGTTGTTGTGCCGGATGTGACGGATGAGGAGATGGCGGACGCCATCCGCTCGATTCGCTACGAGAGAAGTGCGCAGTGATTGAAAGGAAATTACTGGAAATGAAATCATATAAATCCTGCTGCGCGGCCGGAGTTTTTTGGACATTGCTGCTTCTGGCCGTGGATCAGGTCACAAAGCAGCTGGCCTGTATCTATCTGAAGGGCACTTCCGGCCTGACTCTGATGTCAGGAGTGTTTGAATTTTATTATGTAGAAAACCGTGGAGCGGCATTTGGGATGCTGAATAACAGGCAGATGCTGTTTGTCGTGATTGCAGTTGTGATGATTGCCCTTGCGGCTTATGTTTACAGCCGGCTTCCGCTGGAACATTATTATGGCTGGCTTCGCGCAGTCTGTGTTCTGATCGCTGCCGGAGCGGCCGGAAATCTGATCGACCGGCTTGCCAGAGGCTATGTCGTCGATTTCCTCTATTTTTCGCTGATTGATTTTCCGGTCTTTAACGTCGCTGATTGCTGCGTCTGTATCGGTGCGGGGCTGGCGGTTATCCTGCTCTTTACGGTCTATAAGACAGAGGAGTTTGCGTTTCTGAAGCTGCATTAATAAAGGAGTTCTTTCGATTTCGGGTTGACAAACGCCGCGTTCAATGTTAGACTGACAAAAGTTGAAAAACTGGATTAGCAAAATGCGAAGACGGAGAATAGTACGCTGATTTTCTTTTTTCAGAGAGATGCCGGTTGGTGAGAGACATCAGAAGAATTCAGAAGAACTCGCTCCTGAGCGGCTGCCCGAACTCTCATATACAGAGAAAGTAGACGCAGACGGCACCCCCGGCCGTTACCCCGGGATGGATATAAGACGACGGATTTCTGCTTTGTTTCGTGTATTTCCTGACACGATACATGGATCATTCATTTTCGTCCGTATCCGCAGAGTGTATGAGCGATCATAAATGAGAGTGGTACCGCGTGAGATTTTGTTATCTTCCGTCTCTTAGGGCTTAGGCCTTAAGAGGCGTTTTTTGTGTCAAAGATTCAAAGCAGCTGGCTGGCGTCCTGTGGCCTGCTGCTTTGAATTAAATGAAATCATTGAAAAGAAAAGGAGACAAACATCATGATGAACTCAAAGAAGTATACCCGTCAGTATTTTATGCCCCCTGAAAGATGCATGAAGTGGGCGGAAAAAGAATACGTGGATCACGCTCCCGTGTGGTGCAGCGTGGATCTGCGGGACGGCAATCAGGCACTGGTGGTGCCGATGACGCTTGAGCAGAAGATTGACTTTTTCAAGCTGCTGGTGGATGTGGGATTTAAGGAAATTGAGGTCGGATTCCCGGCTGCTTCCGATACGGAGTATCAGTTCCTTCGCCGTCTGATCGAAGACGATCTGATCCCGGATGATGTGACTGTTCAGGTGCTGACGCAGGCAAGAGAACATATTATCCGCAGGACCTTTGACGCTCTGAAGGGCGCAAAGAACGCGATTGTGCATGTATACAATTCGACATCGCTGGCACAGCGCGAGCAGGTGTTCCACATGTCGAAGGAGGAAATCCTGAAGATTGCCGTAGACGGCGCGAAGCTTCTGCAGCAGCTGACAGACGAGGCGGGAGAGAAATACCGCTTTGAGTACAGTCCCGAGAGCTTTACAGGCACGGAAGTGGAATACGCGGTGGAAGTCTGCAACGCGGTGCTGGATGTGTGGAAACCGACTGCGGACCGCAAGGCAATCATCAACCTCCCGAGTACGGTGCAGATGTCGATGCCGCATGTATATGCCAGTCAGATTGAATATGTGAACGATCACCTGAAATATCGTGACAATGTTGTGATCTCTCTGCATCCGCATAACGACCGCGGCTGCGGTATTTCAGACGCGGAGATGGGCCTGCTCGCGGGTGCGGACCGTATCGAGGGAACATTGTTCGGAAACGGCGAGCGCACCGGTAATGTCGATATTGTGACGCTTGGCATGAATATGTATGCACAGGGTGTGGATCCGCAGCTGAATTTCAACGATATGACAAAGATTACCGAGGCCTATGAGAAATATACCGGCATGAAGGTAGACGAGAGAAGCCCGTACGCGGGTGCGCTGGTATTTGCAGCGTTCTCCGGTTCGCATCAGGACGCGATCGCAAAGGGCATGAAATACCGCGAGGAAAACCATTGTGAGACCTGGACGGTTCCATATCTTCCGATCGATCCGACCGACATTGGGCGTTCCTACGACGCAGATGTCATCCGTATCAACAGTCAGTCCGGCAAGGGCGGGGTCGGCTATATCCTGGAACAGAATTACGGCCTGAAGCTTCCGAAGAAAATGCGCGAGGCAATGGGTTACGCGGCAAAAGGCGTATCCGACGAGCTGCATAAGGAACTGATGCCGGAAGAGATCTTCCAGCTGTTTAAGGATAAATTTGAAAATATTACCGAGCCGTACCGGATCCAGGAGATGCATTTCAAGCAGCACAATGGAATTATCGCTGAGGTGACGGTAGATTATGACGGCAAGACCAATGTGATTGTGGCTTCCGGCAATGGCCGTCTGAACGCGGTGAGCAACGCGATGAAGCGCCATTTCCGTCTGGAATATGATCTGGTCACTTATGAAGAACATGCGCTTGAACAGAGCTCCAGCTCCCGCGCGATCGCCTATGTCGGTATCCGCGAGAAGAGCAACGGCAAGCTGCACTGGGGCGCCGGTCTGGATGTCGATATTATCAAGGCATCCGTGGATGCTCTGCTGACGGCAATCAATCACATGGTGGATAAACAGGCATAGAGGAAAAATTATTTTTTTCTGTGCTCAGCACATAATGCGTCTTTGTCAGGCGCACACCTTCCTGCTGCTTGATCTCACGATGGATCTCTTCCAGATCCCGTGAGGAATGGCAGCAGATTTTTAACATATAGTCAAATTCACCGGTCAGATAGTAGCAGGATACGATATAAGGATTCTGCCGGACATAGGCGACAAACTGCTCGGTAAATCGTGGATGTTCCAGACTGACCTCCATCAGTACGGTCAGGTCATTGCCGATTTTGGTGTCGTCCATGATGATCGTATAGGACTGTATGATGCCGCTCGTCTCCAGCTTATGGATACGCTCAATCACGGAGGAGACGGAGAGATGAATCTCCTGGCTGATGTCTGAAGCCTTGCGGCGTCCGTTTTCTTTTAAAGCTAAAATAATCTTGTGGTCGATAGCATCCATATAGAAGACTCCTTTCCGAGTGTCTGCCAACCGCGAAGTAATTTTGCAGTGGCAGACGCGACCTGCCGCCGAAGCGCAGCAGGGGGCGTTTCCCTGCGCATAAAAAAAACGTCCCGGCACCTGGCCAGACGTCCCTGTCTGTTTTACTGTCCACATTTTATAGCTGTTTTTTTCAAAAGTCAATCGCAAAACTGAATTCCTGCGGCTTTTTCCTGTGGTTTGGGTTTGTTTTTCTGCAGAACAAAGTTCACCCGGCATGTTGCCAAAAACATAATTCGTTCAGCTTTTTTTCACACCGTATACATATTTAGAAAATATAGTGATGGACGTAAAATGGCTGAACGCGAAGCGCTTATCGATATTACATGAAACGGCATTAGACGTTTCCCTTATGTTTTCGCGTGAACAGATGAAATAATGGAGGCAGGGGAATTATGAAGAAAAAATTTATTGCGATCATGTTGGGATTGACAGTTTCACTGGTACCGGCGGCTGCTTATGCGGAAGAAAGCACAACGGAAGCAGCAGCGGATGCGGCAGAAGATACATCTGCATCAGAATCAGCGGAAGCTGCAGGAGATATGGTGCCGGAGGATATGGCAGATATGGCAGATGCTACTCAGATGGTGATGGGAACCGTTACGGAGATTGGGGAAGAGACGATTACAGTATCCGTTTCCACCGGAATGGGCGGCGGCATGTCATTTGGAGCTGGGGAAGCGATGGATGGAGCGGATGCCGATGCTGCTTCAGAAGAAACTCAGGCATCAACAGAAGGTGCGGCAGAAGCTGATGTTGATGTATCAGAAGTGGAAAGCGAGACACAGACGATCACTCTGACTGATGAAACGCAGTATCTGAAAGCCAGCGGCGGCGTGGGCGGCGGTATGACTTCCGGTGGAGGCGAAGCGATGGAAATGCCGGACGGCGAAGCTCCTTCGGGAGACGGTGAAGGATCTGTAGGTGACGGCGAAGCACCGGAGATACCAGATGGCGAGGACGGAGAAACTCCATCCGGGGATGGTGAAGCGATGGAAATGCCGGATGGCGAAGCACCTTCGGGAGATGGCGAAGCCCCTTCAGGCGACGGCGAAGTTCCGGACATGCCGGATGGTGAAAGCGGCGAAGCTCCTTCAGAACAAGGCGGAGATATGGGTGGCGCTCAAATGGGCGGCGGCATGGGCGGTTCCTCCCAGACAGAGGAGATCACGCTTGCGGATATCGAAGTCGGCGATATGGTCATCATTACTTTGAATGAAGACGGAACTGCCGCTACAGTTACCGTACAGTCCATGACTGATATGGGCGGCGGTATGGATGGCGAGGCACCGTCTGACGCAGGCGGCATGGGCGGCGGCGATATGGGCGGCGGTCAGTCCTCCGGTGTGGACAGCTATGATGCTGTGAACACGATTACCGAGAACACGGCTATTGATTCAGAGGAGATTACTTCTACGGGCACGGATGAGAACGCGGTTCTGGTATCCTCTGATGTAAATGTCACGTTGAGTAATGACACGATTGTGCGGGAGTCTGACGACAGCACCGGCGGTGATAATTCCAGCTTTTACGGCGTAGGCGCGGCAGTGCTTGCAACGGACGGGACTCTTACAATCAGTGACAGTACGATTTCCACGGACTCGGAAGGCGGCGCGGGAGTGTTTGCCTATGGAGACGGCGTCATCTATGTGATGGATACTGTCATTGATACCCATCTGAACACATCAGGCGGTATTCATGTGGCCGGCGGCGGCACTCTCTACGCATGGGATGTGACTGCGACTACGAACGGAACTTCTTCGGCGGCTGTCCGCAGCGACCGAGGCAGCGGCACAATGGTGATCGACGGAGGCACGTATACTTCCAATGGTTCCGATTCACCGGCAGTGTACTGCACGGCGGAGATCGCGATCAGTGATGCAACGCTGACATCGACCGGCGCGGAGGCAGTCTGCATTGAAGGCCTGAATACTCTGCAGCTTTACGACTGCGATCTGACCGGCATGGCTCCGGATGATGAGCGCAACGACGTAACCTGGACGGTTATCGTCTACCAGAGTATGTCCGGCGATTCAGAGGTCGGCAACGGCACCTTCCAGATGGTGGGCGGCACGCTTACTTCGACGAACGGCGGTATTTTCTATACGACAAATACGGAATGTACGATCACACTGGAGGATGTGGAGATCACTGCGGCGGATGACTGTGAGTTTTTCCTGCAGTGCACCGGAAACACCAATTCCAGAGGCTGGGGAACGACAGGAAGCAACGGCTCGGACTGCCTGTTTACCGCTATTAGTCAGGATATGTCGGGCGATGTGATCTGGGATTCCATCAGTACGCTTGATTTTTATATGACGAATGGCAGCACCCTGACCGGCGCAATCGTTGACGATGAGACCTGGGCCGGTGCAGGCGGAAGCGGTTATTGCAACGTGATCATCAGCGAGGATTCCACCTGGGTGGTGACCGGCGACAGTACGGTAACAGGTCTTTCCTGCAGCGGCACCATCACGGATGCAGATGGGAATACCGTGACAGTGCAGGGAACAGACGGCACAGTCTATGTGGAAGGCACAAGCGCATATACCATTACGGTTACCTCATACAGTGACAGCGCGGATACCTCAGGTGCGTCTGTGACAGACACCTTTGCAGACCATGAAGTAGCGCGCCCGGAAGCATAAAGTACAATCGGCGTAACTGTGAAAATAGTGAACAGCTATCAAACAGTATGAGACTTAAGACCACCCCGTATATATTGCGGGGTGGTCTTATGCGCAGGGCCGGGAAGCCGTCTCCTGTTCGATGCCCGATCCTGACTGGAAATTATTTTTTTCGCCATCTTTCGCCTAATTACTTGACTTTGCTGTCGAATGATAATAGAATTATTTACTGCGAAAGATCGTAAAAGGGGAGCGGGTATGGCACAGGAAAGACGCAGGCGCAGACGGCGAAGATCCGAGTTTGCGTTTGTTTTAAAGCTTATTATCACGGTCGCTCTTGTTATTTTTATATTTGAGGGACGACTGATTTATACAATGATTACTTTTGACTCCTCTGAGAACCATGCGTCAGTGGAGACCGAAGAAGAGACGGAGACCGAAGAGACACAGTCAGAGACTGCCGCCTGTGTGGTGACTGACAGCATGTATCTTGCCGGCCTGGCGGATGCGGGGATAAGCTCAGACGGTACGGGGGCTGAGACCGAGACAGAGCCTCTGACGGAGCATGATACCGTTTCGAACCCGGACAGTGCGGCAATCGTCAGAGAACAGGCAGAAGCCGTGGATGATTCTTATTTTTCGGATGCGGTCTTTATCGGAGATTCCCGGATGGAAGGTTTTCGTAATACCTCCGGGATTAAAGAAGGAACATTTTTTACAAGTGTCGGGATGTCTCTTAGCTCCATGACATCAAAGGAAATCATTTCTGACGGGGAAGATATGATTACGGTCGCCGCAGCACTTTCCGGCAGCACGTACGGAAAAATATACGTCATGCTTGGCGCAAACGACCTCGGTGAGTACAGCTGGAGCGAGTTTAAATCCGGATTTATCTCTGTAATGAACCGTTTTCAGGAAATACAGCCGGACGCGATTCTTTATGTCTGCAGCTGTGTTTATGCGGAAGAAGACAAGGTCGATACCGGAGATTATATCAATAATGATAATGTGGACAGCCTGAATTCGGTTTTGCTTGAGGTATGTGAGGAGGAAGGCTATTATTATCTGGATCTCAATGAAGTGCTTTCGGACGGATATGGTTCGCTGATTGAGGATGCGTCCACTGATGGTGTTCATCTTTCGGCAGAGTACTGTAAGGTTATGCTGGATTATCTGAAGACACATTACGTGGTGACCGGGACGGACGATGAAGCCGCGGACACGGAGACGGAATCGGAAACGGCGGAAGCTGATGAAGAATAACTGTGTTTTGAACTGTTTCTAAATAATAAGGGGAGAATATTATGAAAAAAATGACTGCAATACTCTGCGCGGCAACGGCGGCGCTCATGCTGACTGCCTGCGGGGCAAAGAAAGAAGAGACGGTATCTATTGAGATTACGGATCTGGCGGAAGAGCTGCTGGAGACGGTTACTTCCGACAGTTTAAGCGAGACTTCGGAATCCCTGATTCCTTCTATCTATTATCTGGATGAGGATGCGGTGGCTTCGGCGGTTGCTTATGCCAGCTCGGGCGCTACTTCCTGCGAGGTCGCCGTGATCGAGAGCGCAGATACTGATGATGTGGAGACCGTGGAGGAGAAGCTGCAGTCCCGTGTGGACAGTCAGACGGAGCTTTATTCTTCTTATAACCAGAGCGAGGCGGCCAGACTTGACACGGCAATCATTAAAAGTGCCGGTGTGTACACAGTCCTTTGCGTTTGTGACGATACGGATGCGGCAGAGGAGATTCTGGAAGCCTACGGATTCTAATTGCGGGAGGAAGTGAAGCATGGTATTCAGCAGTCTGCTTTTTCTGTTCCGGTTTCTGCCGGCTGTGCTGCTCTGTTATTATCTTGTTCCGCGCCCGCTGCGCAATTTTGTTCTTTTTTTGTTCAGTATGATTTTTTACGCCTGGGGGGAGCCGGTCTACATTTTTCTCATGATTGTCTCCATCCTGGTGTCCTACATCGGCGGGATCGCGGTAGACGCGATGAAGCGGGCGGGACGGCCCAAAGCGGCAAAGAGCGCTCTGATCCTGTCACTGGCGGCCAGCCTTTCTCTGCTGGCTTTTTTTAAATACGCGGATTTTGCAATCGGCACAGTGAATACATTGACGGGAGCCGGTCTTTCTCTTTTGAATCTTGCCCTTCCGATCGGCATTTCCTTTTATACGTTCCAGACGATGTCCTATACGATCGACGTTTATCGGGGAGATGCGCGCGTACAGAAGAATCTGATTTCATATGGGGCGTATGTGGTGATGTTTCCGCAGCTGATTGCCGGACCAATCGTCCGCTACAGCACGATTGAGGAGGAACTTCGTTCCAGAAAAGAGAGTATCGGGGAGTTTGCGGACGGTGCGCAGCGGTTTATGATCGGTCTGGCCAAAAAGGTATTGCTGGCGAACAACGCCGGATCGCTCTGGGATTCCATCAGCGCGATGACGGTATCCGAGATTCCGGTGCTGACCGCCTGGCTGGGACTTGCTGCTTATACGTTCCAGATTTATTTTGATTTTTCCACTTACTCTGACATGGCGATCGGGCTCGGTCATATGTTTGGATTTGCCTTTCCCGAGAATTTCAATTATCCCTATATTTCCAAAAGCATCACGGAATTCTGGCGCAGATGGCACATTTCCTTAAGCACCTGGTTTCGTGAGTATGTGTATATCCCGCTTGGCGGCAACCGCGTGAGCACGGCATGCCATATCAGGAATCTCATGATCGTCTGGCTGCTGACCGGCGTCTGGCACGGAGCCAGCTGGAATTTTGTCGCCTGGGGCGTTTACTACGGCATCCTGCTTGTTGTAGAAAAATACTTCCTGAATGCACGTCTGGAAAAGCTGCCGGAAGTTCTGCGTCATATCTATTGCCTGATACTGGTGATGCTTGGCTGGAATCTGTTTGTGTTCGGAAATCTGACGGAAAGTATGACTTACCTGCGGGCACTGTTTGGCGGATTCGGGGCCGGATTTATGAATACGGAGACGATATATCTGATCTGCAACAACCTGGTGATGCTTGTCTGTCTGATTCTGGGATGTACCCGGATACCGAAGAATCTGTGTACGCGATTCTGTATCCGCTTTGAGAAGAATCATCCTGTAATGCTGACCGCAAAGGGCCTGTTCCTCGCCGCGATCTTTCTTTTGTCTGTGGCCTGGCTGGTCGATGCCTCCTACAACCCGTTTCTGTATTTCCGGTTCTGACAGGATCGCAGCTGTTCAGTACCTGAGAGGTCAACCTTTATGAATAAAATACAATCTTTTGGCGTGACAATCATATTTTGCATCCTGATATTCGGATTCAGCATCGTGACTCTGTTCAGTCCCGATACAGAATATTCTGAAACCGAGAACCGCACCCTTGCGCAGATGCCTTCCTTTACTCTGGATGCTCTTCTGGACGGCAGCTTCGAGTCTGACTATGAGGAGTATCTGACCGACCAGTTTGTATTCCGTGACGGCTGGATCGCGCTGAAGACCGCTGCGGAAAGAGCGTCGGGGCGTACGCAGATCAATGATATTTATTTTGCGGAGGATGATTATCTGATTGAGGCGCATACCGATACCTTTACCACGGAACAGGCAGAATCGAATCTGGAAATCCTGGCCCAGTTTGTGGAACTGTATGCGGGAGAGTTCGGGGCGGAGCATATGACAGTGATGCTCATCCCCAACGCGGTCGATATCCTGCAGGATAAGCTTCCTGCGTTCGCGAGCCCTTATGACGAGGGAGAATATCTGGCGAGTGCAGAGGAAGCGGTTCGGGAAGGCGCTTCCGGTGCAGCCGCTGATGCGGATGCTGACGGAATCTGGTTTGATGCCCGTTCCGTTCTTCAGGAGCACAGCAACGAGGAGATTTATTACCGAACGGATCACCACTGGAAAACCCTGGGCGCTTTTTATGTCTGGCAGGCCTGGGCCCAGTCCTGCGGGTATACGGTTCCGACTCTGGATTCTTATGAGATTACGACTGTCACAGAGGAATTTGAGGGAACCATTCAGTCAAAGCTCGGGATTCACACGGTGGCCGATTCCATTGAGCTTTATCTGGATCCCGACGCACCTTCTTACACTGTGGAAAAGGACGGGAGCGGGGAGGTTCTGGACAGCCTCTATGACTATTCCGCGCTGGAGACCAAAAGTAAATATGACATTTTTTTCGGTGGCAACAATGCGCTTACCAGGATTACGGCAGAAGCGGATACCGGGCGGAAACTCCTGGTGATCAAAGACTCCTATGCGCACTGTTTTGTGCCATTTCTTCTGTCGGAATTTGACCAGATCGATGTTCTGGATATCCGCTATTATAATCAGGAACTCAGTGAGCTGATCAGCGGGGAAGGATATACGGATCTTTTGTTTTTGTATAACGCCTCCGGGTTTGCGGGGGATACTTCGCTTACGAAACTATTGTACTAGAGGCTTTTGTACCGGCAAATATTGTTCGATTGCGGTATATGGTTTGAAGAAAGGGAAGACGGACTATGAATCTGATCGCTGCTGTGGATGAAAACTGGGGTATTGGATACAGGGGGAAGCTGCTTGTCAGCATTCCGAAGGATATGAAGCTGTTTCAGGAAATGACGATGGGAAAGGTGGTCGTGATGGGCCGCAGGACGCTCGAAAGCCTCCCGGGCGGTCTGCCGCTTGCCGGACGCGTGAATGTAGTGCTTACCTCCAACCGGAATTTCAAAGCCCGTAACGCTTTTGTCGTGCATTCTGTCCCGGATGCATTGGAAACATTGAAAAATTATTCCGATGAGGATGTGTTTGTAATCGGCGGAGAGAGCATTTACCGGCAGTTTCTGCCATACTGCAGCGTGGCACATATTACAAAGATCAGTCAGAAATTTGAGACGGATGTATATCTGCCGGATCTGGATGAAGCAGGAGACTGGAAGATTACCGCGGACAGCGAGGAGCAGACATATTTCGATCTGGAATACCGTTTTCTGAAATATGAGAAAATATAAGTGTTCACTGCCTTCACAGTTACGTGGCAGTACTGTTCTTAACAGTCATGAAAGGGAACGGTATTCCATATTTTGTGGATTGTTTTTTGCCATTATACATCATATCCTGTAAATATGAATTAAATATTACGATATATTACAAAACATTTAATCCTTGCACTTTTGCGTCACCTAATTGTTCGATTTTTCAAAAAATCGCGAAAATAAAGGAAAAATCGACTTTTTTCGATTCTTTAAACTGCGATTTCTCACAGAGATTTTCCAAAAGAAATTTGAAAATTACAGTATTTGACAAAAATTGGCAAAAAAATGTCGAATCTTTCCGTACGATTTCGAATCCTGTCAAACGAAAATATTACAAAAATGTGAAAAAAGTGTTGACATATAGAATGTATGAATATATAATCAAAACAACCGGATAGCGGCGAGTATAAACAATAAGGGGATAAACGATCCGATCAGGGGAGATGGATCGAAATAAACCACAGGAGAGTTGTTTATATGCTGTTAGTAAACGGAGAAAAGTCTTTGGAACGCCTTGCGAAGCTCTGGCGTGTCTTAAGAGTGATCACACTTTTGCTGCTTGGCACCTTCCTGACTGGCTGTATTACATGGATGATTTCGGAGATGAATGTCGGGGGGCAGAACCGGGTATACGCGGTGAATGCTTCTTCAGAGGAAGGGAACGGTCAGGAGATTCAGGCCGGATTGATGGGTGTTGTAAGCGGAGTGGCAAATATGGAACGCTACTCGGATGTGACAAGAGTGATCAGTGTGGCGGATTCTGAGGACGAGGTGCTGGCGGGAGCCAGCGGTGTTGACAGAAGAGCCGTTCGCAGGTCAACATTTCAGCAGACGGTATCAAGGGCGCGTCAGCTCGGATATCTGGCTCAGCAGATGGTACTGAATAATCAGATGTCATCTACGGATTATTATACGCTGCTGCGAATTGTTGAAGCGGAAGCCACCGGCGAAGATATGATGAGCAAGATGATGGTGGCGGGTGTTGTACTGAACCGGACGAAGGATTCCCGTTTCCCGGACACGATTTATGAGGTCGTGTATCAGGATTCACAGTTTCAGCCGACCATCGACGGCAGGATCAATACCTGTACGGTGACGGATGAGACCATTGAAGCAGTGGAACGGGTGCTGGCCGGAGAGGATTATACACAGGGAGCACTGTTCTTTGTGGCGAGGGACGCTGCAGACACTTCAAAGATTGACTGGTTCGATTCGAGTCTCGTGTGGCTGTTTGAATATGGCGGACATGAGTTTTACACGTATCAGAGCTGAGAAAATCAAAAGAATCAAAAAGAAACGAAAAAGCGGCTGCATTTTTCATTGCAACTGCTTTTTTGTTGTGCTAAGATAAAGAGGTATGTGTGCAGAACGGAGAAATCTGCAGTAATATCATATCTTAATTGAATAAGGAAGAACAAAAATATGGACTTAATGTACAACAGCACCAGAAATGATGAAGAACGTGCAACAGCTTCACAGGCGATATTAAAAGGACTTGCCGGGGACGGAGGATTGTTCGTTCCGGAACGGATTCCGGCATTGGACACGCCGCTTGCTTCTCTTGCCGGGATGTCCTATCAGGAGACGGCATATGCTGTGATGAAGCTTTTTCTGACGGATTATACAGAGGAAGAACTGAAATATTGTATTCGCAGCGCTTACGATGAGAAATTTGACACTGAGGAGATCGCTCCGCTTCGGGAAGAGGCAGGTGTGTATTATCTGGAGCTCTTTCACGGTGCGACGATCGCCTTCAAGGATATGGCGCTTTCCATCCTGCCGTATCTGATGACGACTGCGGCCAGGAAGAACCATGAGGAGCATGAGATCGTGATCCTGACGGCAACTTCCGGCGATACCGGAAAGGCCGCACTCGCCGGATTTGCGGATGTTCCCGGGACACGGATCATTGTTTTTTATCCGAAAAACGGCGTCAGCCCTGTGCAGGAGAAGCAGATGGTGACCCAGAAGGGCAGCAATACCTGTGTGATTGGAATCCGTGGGAATTTTGATGACGCGCAGACGGGAGTCAAACGTCTCTTCTCAGATCAGAAACTGAAAGAAGAACTGCTTGCACAGGGATTTTGCTTTTCTTCGGCGAATTCGATCAACATCGGGCGGCTGGTTCCGCAGATTGTCTATTATGTTTATGCCTATGGGCAGCTGTTGAAAAAGGGCCGTCTGCAGGCGGGCGAACCGATGAATGTGGTGGTGCCGACAGGCAATTTCGGCAACATTCTCGCTGCTTTTTATGCCAAAAATATGGGGCTTCCGATCGGAAAGCTGATTTGTGCCTCGAATGAGAACAGGGTGCTGTATGATTTCTTTCAGACAGGTGCTTATGACCGCAACCGGGAGTTCATCCTGACGTCCTCACCTTCGATGGATATCCTGATCTCCAGCAATCTGGAACGTCTGATCTATCATGCGGCGGGGAAGAATGCGGATCAGAACGCGTCTCTTATGAATCAGCTGAATCAGACCGGCCGTTATACTGTGACGGACGAAATGCGCAGGGCGATGACTGATTTTGCCGGAGGATACGCGACAGAAGAGCAGACGTTTGCGGAGATCCGGCGGGTTCATCAGGAAAGCGGCTATGTGCTGGATACACATACGGCAGTGGCTTCGGCTGTTTATCAGAAGAATTTTTCCGACGGCAGCGGGAATGTTCCGGCTGTGATCGCCTCTACAGCCAGCCCATATAAATTCGCGCGCAGCGTTATGACTGCCATTGACTCAAAATATGAGGAAATGGATGATTTTGCCCTGATTGATGAGCTGCACAGACTTTCCGGGACGCCGATCCCACGCGCAATCGAGGAGATCCGGAATGCACCGGTGCTGCATGATACAGTGATAGAAAAGAATGAGATGGAAGCGGCAGTGAAGCGTTTTCTGAAAGGAGAATAAGCATGGGTGGCGATTCCTTTTATATTATGATCGATCTTTTTGTAACGGCATGCGGGATCTATATCATTGCGCAGTACCTGTTTATGGTGCGCACAAAGGAGCTCCGCCAGAATATGCTGATTCCCAAAGAGACCCGGGTTGAACACTGCAAGGATGTGCAGGGGTATATTCAGACCATGGCTACGAAGCAGCTTGTTTTCGGGATTGCGACGACTGTCTGCGGCGCGATCACTCTGGTGCAGGATCTCATGGGGGATTACAACCTGTATGTGTCCATGGCGGCCATGGTGATCTTTCTGGTCCTGTGTATCTGGTATGGGCGTGCTTCCAAAAAGGCGATTGAAAAGTTCTGGTAATTTAAGATTGGATGTTCCGCTGATATTGGGGAGTTCAGCCGGGGCAATGAATGAAGGGGAATTCTGATGAATAATAAAAATGACAGAGCAATTAATTTTGTGAGATTTTTTTTCCTGGGTCTGGCCATCGCGCTTCTGATTCTGTTTGGCGTACTCGTATTCAGCATTTACCGCAGTTCGACCAGAGAAATTACTGATTCGGGACTGGTGATCGTGGACGATACGGAAGCAATCACGCAGGAAGAACTGACAGAACAGCTTACAGAAGAAATGACAGAGGCGCAGACAGAAGAGGCCGCAGAGGATTTGATGGAAACAGATGCTTCAGCTGCCGGTGCTGATGAGACGGATGACGATACTGTCTCTGACCCGGATTCGACCGCGGCTGCTGCATCGGCAGCCGAAGGTACAACGGCAGAGACTGCTGCGCAGACGGCACAGACTGCACAGTCCTCTGAGACTGCGGCGCAGACATCCGATTCTTCGACAGATGCTTCCGCTGCGCAGACGGTGGAAGGCGATGTGGTGGTCATTGACGGGGATACGGCTGTTTCCGACGATTCCTCTTCCGAGTCTACAGGAGTATATTCGACTCTGAACGCGGCCTGCAATTTCCGCAGTGAGGCGGGGTATGAGGACGATGAGGGGAATGATACGACGATCAGTACCGTTCAGGCCGGTACACAGGTCGAGGTGCTGGAGGCTGTCGGCGGGTGGACAAAGGTAAAGATTGACGGCGTAGTCGGTTATGTGGGCGCGCAGTTTGTCGGTGACTCAGATTCGGATTCTGAGTAACTGGTAAAAACGACTTATTTCGTTTTCTATAATTTTGAAGAAAGTGATGAGGGCAAGTACCGTTATGATACTTTCCGTTCAAAATATTACAAAGGCGTTCGGTACGGACGTGATTGTTTCTGATGCTTCTTTTCACATACAGGATCGGGAAAAGGCTGCTCTTATCGGCATCAACGGAGCTGGTAAGACGACAATCCTGCGTATGATCGCGGGAGACCTGCCGGCTGACGACGGCGTGATTTCCATCGCAAAGGGCAAATCCATCGGCTATCTGAAACAGCATCAGGATGTAAACAGCTCCTCGTCCATTTACGGGGAGCTCCTTTCGGTAAAACGGGATCTGCTGGAGATGGAAGAGGATCTGCGCAGAATGGAAGTGCGGATGAACACAGATGCTCCGGATTATGAACAGCTCATGGAACGATACAACCGTGTCCTGACAGAATTTGAGAATCGGAACGGCTACGCTGTCAAAAGTGAGGTCACGGGTGTGCTGAAGGGTCTTGGTTTTTCCGAAGAAGAGTTTGACAAGCCAATCTGCACGCTTTCCGGCGGACAGAAGACAAGGGTAGCGCTTGGCAGGCTGCTTCTGGCAAAGCCTGATCTGCTGCTTCTGGATGAGCCGACGAATCATCTGGATCTGAATTCCATTGCCTGGCTGGAAAATTATCTGCTGAATTATGACAGCGCCGTGCTGATCGTGGCGCATGACCGCTATTTTCTGAACCGGGTGGTTACTAAAATCATCGAGCTCGATAATGGACATGTGATGAGCTTTGACGGAGATTATTCCGCCTACGCGCAGAAAAAGGCGCAGCTGCGGGAGACGCAGTGGAAAGCTTATCTGAACCAGCAGCAGGAGATCCGGCATCAGGAAGAGGTGATCCGCAAGCTGAAATCCTTCAATCGTGAGAAATCCATCAAACGCGCGGAAAGCCGGGAGAAGATGCTGGATAAGATGGAGGTGCTCGAAAAGCCGACTGAAATAAAGGCGGATATGCATCTGAAATTTTCACCTCGCATCCTGAGCGGCAATGATGTTCTGAAGGTGGAGGGCCTTTCCAAGTCATATCCGTCCAATCCGCTGTTTTCGGATCTGGATTTTTCCATCCGGCGCGGAGAACGTGTCGCCCTGATTGGGGACAATGGCACAGGGAAGACGACGATCCTGAAGATCATTAACGGTCTTGAGGCGGCGGATGCCGGCAGGATTGTGACCGGAAGCCGTGTGCAGATCGGATATTATGATCAGGAGCACCAGCTGCTTCACATGGAAAAGACGCTGTTTGATGAGATCTCAGATGTTTATCCGGACATGACAGAGACCGAGATACGAAATGTTCTCGCCTCATTTCTGTTTACCGGAGACGATGTTTATAAACGGGTCAGTGAGGCGAGCGGCGGTGAGCGCGGGCGGCTCGCTCTTGCGAGACTGATGCTCTCGAAGGCGAATTTTCTGATCCTGGATGAGCCGACGAACCATCTGGATATTACCTCAAAGGAAATTCTTGAGGAAGCACTGTCCAACTATACAGGCACGGTGCTTTATGTCTCACATGACCGTTATTTTATCAACCGGACTGCCACCCGTATTCTGGAATTGAAGAACCGGTCCCTGGTCAATTACATCGGGAATTACGATTATTATCTGGAAAAAGTGGAAGAGCTTTCAAAGATATATTCCGCCGCACCCGCGAAAGCCGCAGAGGCCGCAGTGTCTTCATCCAGGGAAGACCGTGCCCGCCGCAAGGAAGAGCAGGCGCAGAAAAGACGCCTTCTGAATGAACTGAAGCGGACCGAGGAGCGGATTGCCGAACTGGAGGAACAGGATCAGGAGATTGATGCACAGCTGGCGCAGGAAGAGGTATTCACGAATGTTGAAGAATGTACCCGGCTGACGCTTGAAAAAGCATCCGTGGCAGAAGAACTTGAAGCACTTTATCAAAAATGGGAAGAATTATCGGAACAGGAAGCTGCCGATAATTGACAGAGACAGGTTCTTTTGTTATATTTATAACAAAATATTTTTCAGGTAAAGAGGAATTGCCGTGACCGAACATGAAATATCAAAAGCGGTGGTAAAAAGGCTGCCGCGCTATTATCGTTATCTTGGGGATCTTCTGAACGCGAAGGTGGAACGGATATCATCAAACGAACTCAGTGATCTGATGAATGTGACCGCATCGCAGATTCGGCAGGATCTGAATAATTTTGGCGGATTTGGCCAGCAGGGGTATGGCTACAATGCCAAATATCTTTATAATGAGATCGGAAAAATCCTCGGACTTGACAAGACCTACAACATGGTCATTGTCGGCGGAGGACATCTGGGGCAGGCGCTTGCCAATTATGTGAAATTTGAGAAACGCGGTTTTTCCATTAAGGGAATTTTTGACATCAATCCGGATCTGAAAGGAACGCTGGTGCGGGGTATCCCGATCCGGATGACGGAGGAGCTGCCCTGCTTTCTGAAGGAAAATGAAATCCAGATTGCGGCGCTTACGCTGCCGAAGAGCGGGGCGGAGACAGTCGCTCCGATCCTGATTGAAAATGGTGTGAAAGCTATCTGGAATTTTGCGCATACAGATCTTCACGTTCCGGATGATGTCGTTGTGGAAAATGTGCATCTTTCTGAGAGCCTGATGCAGCTTTCCTATGACCTGAATCATCGGAAGACAAAAGGAAACGACTAAAGTTGTTTCCTATAGATAAATAAAGAGAGGACTGTCGGAACGCAGTCCTTTTTCTGCGTAAGGCAGGAGGTGACGATAAAAATGGAATGGCTTCTTTCTGCGGAGGAGATGAAAGCCTGTGATGAACGGACGATTCATGAGATTGGCATTCCGTCGGCGGTGCTGATGGAGCGCGCTGCTCTTTCTGTTGTGGAAGAAATGCAGCGGGCCGGGATGGATCTTTCACGTACCCTGGTGGTCTGCGGGTCCGGCAACAATGGCGGAGATGGCTTTGCCATCGCGCGGATTCTGGCACATATGGAGGAAGCTGCGGCAACGGATGAGACTGCCGGAACCTGCAATGTGACTCTTGCGTTTGTCGGCAAAGAGACATCCATGACGGAAGAGACTGCACGGCAGCGAAAAATCTGTGAAAACTCAGGACTGAAAATCAGCAGAAATTTCATGGAGCATGAATATACTGTTATAGTAGACGCCATCTTTGGCATTGGACTCTCCAGACCGGTCGAAGGACAGTACGCCGAAGTAATCCGCTGGATTAATTCACAGAACGCGAAAACAGTCGCTGTTGACATTCCCTCCGGCATCAGTGCAGATACCGGCCGGGTATATGGTGTCTGCGTAGAAGCGGATCTTACCGTGACATTTGCCTGCCGTAAGATTGGGCAGCTGCTCTATCCCGGTGCGAGGTATTGCGGGCAGCTTGTCTGCAGGGATATCGGAATTTCCGTGGAAAATGGCTCCCGAACGGCCGCCGGTGATGCAGCGGATCCGGATGAAAGGGCAGCGGATGCTGACAGAAGACCGACCATATTTACATACACAGAACGGGATCTGGCCGGGCTTCCGGAAAGAAAAGCGGATTCCAACAAGGGGACGTGCGGAAAGGTGCTTCTGATCGCCGGAAGCGAGGGTATGAGCGGCGCGGCTGTTCTTGCCGCTAAGGCAGCCTTCCGGTGCGGATGCGGTATGGTCCGGGTGTTTACGCCTGAATGCAACCGTGCGGTGCTTCAATCCTGTTTGCCGGAAGCAATCGTCACGGCCTACGAACCGGATGCGCCTGTAGAAGAGGCATGCAATCTGTTGATAAAAGCGCTTTTATGGTCGGACGCGGCCGCAATCGGACCGGGGCTTGGCACATCACAGACGGCTGCTGCTCTGCTGAAATATGTTCTGGAACATTATGAGAAGCCACTGGTCATTGACGCAGACGGGCTGAATCTGCTGGCTGACGAAAACAGCGGTTGCAGCCTTTCACGCAATAACGGTTCGGCTTCAGGCTGCAGGGACATCATACTGACTCCGCATATCGGAGAAATGGCGCGGCTGACCGGGAAGGAGAAACCTGCGGTTTCCGCGGAACTGCTTTCAACCGCGCGGACCTTCGCCGCCGGACAGGATGTGATCTGCGTGCTGAAAGACGCCAGGACAGCAGTCTCAGACGGGAGACAGATCTATATGAACACATCCGGCAATGACGGTATGGCGACCGCCGGAAGCGGAGATGTACTTACCGGCGTGATCTGCAGTCTGCTCGCACAGAAGCTGCCTTGCTGGCAGGCAGCGACGTTTGGCGTGTACCTGCACGGACTGGCTGGAGATCTGGCAAAAAAAGAACTCGGTGCTTACGGGATGATGGCGGGGGATATCGCGGATCGTGTGGGCACGGTAAGAGGGAGGCACAAATGAGTAAACATAATCGGGTGACTGCGTATATCCATATGGATGCGATCAGACACAATTTTGAAGTGATGAGAAAAAATCTCCGGGAAGATGTGAGGATGGTAGCTGTCATTAAGACGGACGGCTATGGCCATGGAGCCGTTCCAATCGCACAGATGCTGGAAGCGTATGACTACATCTGGGGATTTGCTGTTGCCGCGGTGCCGGAAGCACGTGCGCTGCGGGACGCAGGGCTTACGAAGCCGATCCTTGTGCTCGGATATACATTTTCCGAGGATTATGCGTGGATGGCGCAAAATGGCGTGCGCCCAACGGTATTTACCGCGGAAATGGCGGCCGAATTCGCCTTCGAAGCAGCAGCGTCTGCCAACCGTGAAGCGGTTTTGCAATGGCAGACGCGACCTGCCGCCGCAGCGAAGCAAGGGGGCGCTTCCGCAGAAGCAAAGCAAGGGGGCGTTTCCGCTGCCGGCTGCGGTACCGGATATCCGGTTCATCTGGCAGTTGACACAGGAATGTCGCGCATCGGTGTGTCTGCCGATGAGGAAGGGCTTAAAACGGCGCTTGCGATCGCAAAGACGGATTCCCTCTATGTGGAAGGTGTTTTCACTCATTTTGCACGGGCGGATGAAAAAGATAAGAGTGCGGCGTATCAGCAGCTGACGAAATTTTCTTCCTTCTGCGATCAGCTGGAAGCAGAAGGGATAAACGGCTTTTTGCGCCATTGTTCGAACAGTGCCGGAATTCTGGAATTGCCGGAAGCCAACATGGACCTGGTACGCGCCGGAATTACGGTTTACGGGATCTACCCGTCGGATGAGATGGACCGCGAGGCCAATCAGCTGCAGCCGGTGATGGAACTGAAATCGCATGTGGTTTACTGTAAAAAAATACCGGCGGGGACGCCGGTCAGCTACGGAGGCACCTTTGTGACAGAGAGGGAAACAGAGGTAGCGACGATTCCCGTCGGCTATGGGGACGGATATCCCCGCAGCTTAAGTAATCGGGGAAGCGTTCTGATCGGCGGAAAACGTGCCCCGATCATCGGCCGTGTCTGCATGGATCAGTTTATGGTCGACGTGACCGGAATGGATGTTCATGTGCTCGATGAAGTGACACTGATGGGCATGGATGGCCAGGATGAGATCACGGTGGATGAGCTGGGAGCGCTTTCCGGGCGTTTTCCGTATGAATTTGTCTGTGATATCGGGAAACGTGTACCGCGTGTGTACAATGATACATCTTCCTTCTGATAAAAAATCGCGTGCCTGAATATACAAAGGAAATCCGGGAATACTTGTGATTGTAAAGGAACTTCGGTTAAGGACAGCGGCGAGGTATATCTTTACCATCAATGACAGATTTTGTATATTCTGTCCTGTCTGTGTGGAAAATGTGAAGGGTTACAGCCTTGCATACAGGCGGGACTGCAGCGGGAGTGTGATTTTGTGAATATTCGAAGAGGTGATATTTATTACGCGGATTTAAGGCCGGTAGTCGGCTCTGAGCAGGGCGGGGTCCGCCCGGTACTGATCATACAGAATGACGTGGGCAACCGCCACAGCCCGACCGTGATCTGTGCGGCGATTACTTCTAAAATGAATAAGGCGAAGCTGCCCACCCATGTCGAGATTCAGGCCGGACGGTATGAGATCGTCAAAGACTCTGTGATCCTGCTGGAGCAGCTGCGCACGATTGACAAAAAAAGGCTCAGGGACCGTGTCTGCCATGTGGACTATGAGCTGCTTGAGCGTGTAGACAGAGCCCTGCAGGTGAGTCTGGAACTGGATACATAAGAGAAAGGCAGCGTGACTGTAAATGGTACGGAACAGTTACCAGGCCGCGTAAAATATCCTGTCTTGACGAACTATCGGGAAAATGGTATTCTATCCTTTGAAATCAGCTGCGGCGCTTTTATGCGCAGCAGGAGGCGAAAAGGCCGCCTCCTGCTCGATTCAGCCGCGGCCGGAAGAGAAAAAAGGAGTACAATCGGTTATGTCAGGACATTCAAAATTTGCGAATATTAAGCACAAGAAAGAGAAAAACGACGCCGCCAAGGGCAAGGTATTCACGATTATCGGTCGCGAGATCGCGGTAGCAGTGAAGGAGGGCGGCCCGGATCCGGCAAACAACAGCCGCTTACGTGATGTGATCGCGAAAGCAAAGGCGAATAATATGCCGAATGATACTATCGAACGGGGTATTAAGAAAGCAGCCGGAGAGATGGGGAACGTCAATTACGAATATGTGACCTACGAGGGCTATGGCCCGAGTGGCATTGCGATCATTGTGGAGGCATTGACAGACAATAAGAACCGCACGTTTTCCAATGTTCGCAACGCGTTTACCAAAGGAAGCGGTACGATCGGCACACAGGGCTGTGTTTCCTATATGTTTGACAAGAAGGGACAGATCATCATTGACCGTGAAGAGTGCGAGATGGATTCCGATGATCTGATGATGATGGCGCTGGACGCCGGAGCGGAGGATTTTGCCGAGGAAGAGGACAGCTTCGAGATCCTCACCGATCCGGACGACTTCAGTGCGGTGCGTCAGTCGCTGGAAGACCAGGGGATTCCCATGGCATCAGCCGAGGTGACCATGATCCCTCAGACTTATGTAGCGCTGACAGATGAGACAGATATTCGTCAGCTGAACCGCACATTAGATCTGCTGGACGATGATGACGACGTTCAGGCGGTATATACGAATCTGGAAGAAGGATAAAAAGATGAGTTTTTATCAGATCGGACTGGAAGGCATGCCAAAGCTTCTTGATTGCTGTGATGGCCGGGTGATGGATTATTTTCAGAAGAAAAATTACACGGATTCCTTTCAGCGTATGTATCAGGAGCATCTGGCTACGTTTGACGCGGTAGAAAAGGGGTACGAGGAAGCGGAAGACAAAGACCGTTTCCTGACCGATATGGCAGACTCCGTGAGTTCCTACGCTGCCAGCCAGGTAGAAGCGTGCAGCCGGAAGAACAAAAAGGAACAGCTACAGATGGATCTGAACCTGACAATGGCAGTTTTTGTTCTCCCCATGGTTCTGGAATTTCACGGAGAATGTTCGAAGCCATTGTCGGAAGAACTGATCGCTTCATGGAAGCGACGCTTCCCGAAGTCTAATTTAAAAGCGGCTCCGTATACTTCGATAGAGGAAGGCTTCCATAAGACCTGGTGTTATATCACGACTGCTGTCTGCCGGACGTTTGGCAAGTCGGATGACTGTTATGAGCTTATGCTTCTGCGCGATTACAGAGATACATATCTGGTGGAAAGTCCTGGAGGGGAAGCACTGATATCGACCTATTATGATGTGGCGCCGAGTATTGTAAAGCATATTGATCAGCAGCCGGATTCGGCGGATATTTACCGCGGTATCTGGGATCAGTGGCTGGCTCCATGTATTTCCATGATCGAGTCAGATCAGAAGGAAGAGTGCCGCGAGCACTATATTGACATGGTACATACGCTGCAGGCAAAGTACTTTCACCAGTAAAGCAGGCCGGGACATTTCATGTGTCCCGGTTTTTATATACAGGAACGCGTATTTTCAGAAAATTATCGGGCATCCTAAAGGAAGTAAATATATACCGGCAGCCCTGCTGCGGGGAATCCTGCTGCCGGAACCAGTCTGGAGGATGCCATGAATAAAATATATCAGGAATATCGTGAAAATGGCGCGGCAGAAAATGCCATGCCAGGGCAGGTAAATGAGAGAACGGATAGCGAAAGAAAAAATGCCGAAGAGAAGACCGACCGGGAAAGGGAACAGCGGGAGGCCATACGGGATACCGGGGAACTGACGCTCCACGGCCGTATACATCTGCTGACCGTGATTGGCGAAATTGAGGGACATGACTGTCTCCCGAACAACTCAAAGACTACTAAATATGAACATGTCCTGCCTAAGCTGGCGGCAATCGAGGACAGTCCGGATATTGATGGACTTCTGATCCTGCTGAACACAGTGGGAGGCGATGTGGAAGCAGGGCTGGCAATAGCCGAAATGATCGCTTCATTAAGCAAACCTACGGTATCGCTGGTACTGGGCGGCAGCCATTCCATCGGTGTGCCGATCGCTGTTTCCACCGATTATTCGTTTATTGTCAGGACCGGTACGATGGTGATCCACCCCGTGCGAATGAGCGGAACCGTCATTGGAGCCCCGCAGACCTATGATTATTTTAAACAGATGCAGGACCGGATACTGGGGTTCGTCAGCGAACATTCCCGTGCTGACAGAGAGCGCCTGGAAGAACTGATGCTCGATACCGGAATTCTCACAAAGGATCTTGGCACGATACTTGTGGGGAAGGAAGCAGTCCGGGAAGGGCTGATCAATGAAGTTGGCGGGATCGGACAGGCGTTTCAAAAATTATATGAGCTTATGGGCAGATAAAAGAAAAAAATCTGTCAAGCGTTTTTGAAAATGTCCTGAAAAATTTTTAACATAAGC
>JAJQIL010000148.1 GCA_021199235.1 Lachnospiraceae bacterium
AAATCAAGGAATTCTGCTCTTTTTTTATTCCAAAAGTGTTTAAGATCGGATAATAGCATGAGCAGATGTAAAAGTCAATAGGGATTATGAAAAATCTTCCCGGCGTGTACAGTGCAGAGATCATAGGAATTTATGGGTATTGACAGAAAAAGAAAAGCCCCCGGAGTAGACGATTCCCCGCAAAATGGCTCTTGATAATAGAAATCAAATCATGTATACTGGTTCAGTCAACAGGGAGGACAGACATGATACCATTTAACAGACCGCCGGTGGTGGGGACGGAGCTCAACTATATACAGAAAGTCATAGAGAACAGAAAACTATGCGGAGACGGCGAGTATACAGCAAAGTGCAGCCAGCTGCTGAAGCAGCGTACCGGTACTTCCTGCGCTCTGCTGACCACTTCCTGTACACACGCGCTGGAAATGGCGGCGCTTCTGTGTGACATTCATCCGGGTGATGAGGTGATCATGCCCTCGTACACCTTTACGTCCACGGCAGACGCTTTTGTACTGCGCGGGGCTCGTCTTGTTTTTGCAGATATCCGGCCGGATACCATGAATATCGATGAAAATCTGATTGAAAACGCCGTTACGGACCGGACCAAAGCGATCGCGCCGGTACATTACGCGGGCGTGGCCTGTGAGATGGATAAGATCATGGAGATCGCTTCGAAATACGGCTTATATGTGGTTGAAGATGCCGCGCAGGGAATTGAGTCATACTACCACGGGAAAGCACTGGGCGCCATCGGCGATTATGGCTGCTTCAGCTTCCATGAGACGAAAAATGTCAGCATGGGAGAGGGCGGCGCGATCCTGGTGCGCGATCCCGAACAGGCGGAGCAGGCGGAGATCATCCGCGAAAAGGGCACCAACCGGACGAAATTTTTCCGCGGAGAGATTGACAAATACACCTGGATAAAAGCCGGATCCTCCTACCTTCCGAGCGAACTGAACGCGGCGTATCTCTGCGCACAGCTGGAATCGGCGGACATCATCCAGGCGGATCGTATGCACAGCTGGAATGAATATTATGAGGCATTTGAGGAGCTGGAGCGGCTCGGCCGGATCAGCCGTCCGGTCATTCCGGAAGGCTGCACGAACAATGCCCATATGTTTTATCTGAAGACGAAAGACATCGGGGAACGCACGCAGCTGATCACTTTCCTGAAAGAAAGAGAGATCCGTGCGGTATTCCACTACGTTCCGCTGCATACCTCGCCGGCCGGCAGGGAATTCGGCAGATTCAACGGCGAAGACCGCTATACGACAAAGGAGAGCGAACGTCTCCTGCGTCTGCCGATGTACTACGGCCTGACCGCCGAAGACCGGGGACGGGTCATCGATGCCGTCTGCGAGTTTTACCATACACATTAGAAAAAAGAGGGGCTGCATCCGCAGCCCCCTGCTTTATCTTGCGTGCCTGTCAGCGTAGACATATCCTACCGGATTCCGGCACTTCGCCTTTCATTACTCACTGAACTGCATTTCATTGATATGCGGAACAGCACCATCCTCATCCCAGCAGAGGAAGCCGGACATATCAAGGACATAGCCCTCTTCCAGAATTTTCGTGAAATTGTATGGTACGGAAGAAATATCACAAAGCCCAACCGCAATCTCAAAGGTATAGGTCTCTCCATTGTAAGAAGCATTGAAGTACAGGTCGTCGCCGTCCTCGCCGGACCCGTCCTTGCCATAATGGAAGATCTCCCCGTCATCGAAAGCAACAATGGTCATACCGCTGAACGATACATACTCATTCTGATGCTCAGCAAGCTCGTCCGTGCCCAGAAGCCCGGTGACATCCACCGCTTCCGCAACATAGCTGCCGTCTTCCACTTCGATCGCGGCGTCTGTGATGCGAACGGCTGTGGATGCGGCTGCATCCTCTGAAGAAGCATCCGCTGCATCATCCTCAGCAGCTTCCGTTTCGGCTTCTGTCTCCGCATCATCAGCGTCTGTCTCATCTGCATCCGTCTCCAGCCCCGACTTGATGCCGGTCACCTTAATCTGGACGCCCTGCTCCAGAGTCTCATATGTAGCGTATGCACATTCCACCTGATCGATCAGGTACGCGCCGTCCTCGTCCTGCGCGTAAATCGTCGTAGTGCCGTCGGCCCATGCCTGTACTGCCTGCACATAGGTCTCAATGACCACCTCTGTTCCCGGATCCGCAGCAGCAAATTCCTCATAAGTCATGACATCTGCGGATGCCTCAGAAGCGGCATCCTCTGCACCATCAGCTTCCGCATCATCAGCATCTGCCTCAGCGTCTTCCGCGGCTTCTGTCTCAGGGGCCTCTGTCTCAGGAGCCTCTGTCTCAGCAGCTTCTGTCACTAACGTTTCGCCTGCGCCCTCATCTGCCCATGCGATGCAGGGGACTGCTGAGAACGCGCATGTCATACTTAATAAAAGCGCCAGTACTTTTTTCTTCTCATAATAGTGCACTCCTTCCGTGTGTTTTTGCATTCTTTATCAGCTACCCGACCAGTATAAACGATTGACGGGAGATTATCAAGCACAGTCACGGAATTTTCAAATTCTTCCGGATTCCTTAATTTTTTCTTCGCTATTTTCCCTTCTGCGAACGAAACCGGTTTAAATGCCGGGCTCAGGAAAAGGTGTTTGGGTTTTGAAACGAAAATTTCCTTGCGCAGAGTCGGCATATTGCCTATAATGTGAGCTGAAGGGATTTTCGCTGCTTGCAGCAGAAAATCACAAGGCTCAATGAGCAGCTATGCTGCGAATAAGAATGTGAGCTGAAGGGATTTTCGCTGCTTGCAGCAGAAAATCACAAGGCGGGGCGAGCCGCTGTGCCGCGAGTAAAAGTGCGGGCGGAAGGGCTTCTGATGCAGCGGGAAGGGGTGAGTTCGTTATGGCAGATAGTGGAGCAGGAAAGAAACTCCCAGTTGGGATAGAAGATTTTTGCAAAATCCGTTCAGAAGATTTTTATTACGTTGACAAGACGGCGATGATTCGGGACTTATTGAATGCGTGGGGCGAAGTAAACCTTTTTACCCGCCCGCGCCGCTTTGGAAAATCCCTGAATATGAGTATGCTGAAAGCATTTCTGGAGATCGGATGCGACAAGTCTCTCTTTGAGGGACTTGAGATTTCCGGAGAAACACAACTGTGTGAAAAATACATGGGACAGTTTCCGGTGATCTCCATTAGCTTAAAAACGGTTCATGGGAGCAGCTTTGAATTCGCAAAAAATGAATTATGTTCTGTTATTACAAATGAAGCGTTAAAGTTTCGTTTCCTTCTTGACAGTGACAATCTCTATGAGGAAGAAAAAAACTTATACCGTCAACTCACTAAAGTAGATGAATTGCTGAAAAGCACATTTGCCATGTCAGATTCTACAATCACCAGCAGCCTGAAAACCATGTCCCGGCTGCTGGAAAAACACTACGGACGAGGAAGTGAAGGAAATTCTGGATTATTATAATATCGGGGACAGGTATGATACAGTAAAAGAATGGTATGATGGGTATCGGTTTGGAAATATGGATGTATATTGCCCATGGGATGTGATCCAGTACTGTTATGAACTGACAGCAGATCCTGCAGCAGGCCCTAAAGCTTACTGGTCCAACACGAGCGGAAATGACGCGGTGCGTCATTTTATAGAAAAAGCAGGAAATGAACAGACAAAGAATGAAATCGAGGCGCTCGTCGCGGGCGACACGGTCATAAAAGAAATCCATGAGGATCTGACCTATGATCAGCTGTATGATACGATTGATAATCTGTGGAGCGTTCTGTTTGCGACAGGGTATCTGACACAGCGGAAAATGGCGGACGATGGCGTATATCAGCTTGCCATTCCGAATAAGGAGATCCGAAAGCTGTATACTCGCCAGATCAGGGAGTATTTCAACCATAGGGTCAGGTCAAACAGCAAACGGTTCGAGGCGTTCTGCGAAGCCCTGAAGACAGGCGACGCAGAAAAGACAGAAAAGCTGCTGATCTCGTATCTTTATGATTCCATCACGGTCAGGGACAGCAGTGTCCGGAAAGATAAGAAAGAAATCCTCTACCATGGCCTTATGATCGGAATCCTTGCCAATGCGGACGGCTGGATGGCGAAAACAAATGCCGACAGCGGAGCAGCCGATCAGTGTGAAACGCTTTGGAATGATCGGCTGCGACCTGCCACCGAGCGAGAGCGAGGGGGCGTTTCCCGTGACGGCTATTGCGATGTAAAAGTCGAGATCGAAAAAGAAGACATCGGCATGATCATTGAGTTCAAGTATGCGGAGAATGCCCGCCTTACGGCCGGATGTAAGGATGCTATGGCCCAGATTGAGAAGATGGAATATACACGTGAACTGAAGCGTCAGGGATACCGCACCATCTACAAATACGGAATTGCCTGCTTCAAGAAAAAATGTAAGGTCGTATGTGAGAAAGAGGAGTACGATCCTGAAGAATAAAAGAAGAAGGCTCATCGCTGCGGGATTGAGGTCAAGCAGACGATATAGCAGAGCTGCCATTTTCCGAAGAATAAGTGTAACAAAAAGAAGGCTGTGTTTGCGCGGCCTTCTCTTTGGTGTGGAAGGGGGACTAATCATCCCCCCTATCTGATTCATAAGTATTACGATAGTGCTCACTTTTCTGGATACTTGCGGCGCAGAGCTTCCACTTCCCTTTCTAAAGCTGCGTTTT
>JAJQIL010000017.1 GCA_021199235.1 Lachnospiraceae bacterium
GCCGGCAGGTTTTCGAAAAATTGTTCCTTGCATTCTGCGTCAAACCGTGTTACCTTTAATAAAAATATCAGGTTTGTCATTAGTTAATATAGTATTTGCACGTTTTTTACATTGCACGCATGATTTGCAGCACCGGTCAGTGTCAGAGAAAAGGAGATGCCAATGGGCTTTGTAGATAAAAACAACTATCCAATGATCAACGACGAACAAAAGATCAGGATCCCCCTTAGTGACCGGGCAAAGATCATAATCGCAGAAGATATGGATGTTTTCAATGTTTCCAAAACATCTACTTTTATCAATACTGTTTTTCATAATTTTAAATCTGAGGCAACCTCCTCTGTATCCTTATATCTGCAGCAAAGAGAAATAGAACTGGACAACCTGTTCTCACAAACTGTTCCGGATAGCACCAGGAAAAAAAAGAGCGAAAAGACTATCGACGAGCTGTACCCGCAAACAGCTCTGGATGACGCCAGCAGAAAAAAAGCTATCAATATTATTCTTAATGCAGAAGCAAAAAAAATCTTAGAGCAAACGGAAAAGTATGTTGCTTCAAAAGGCGAAGGCAAGCTCTATCGTATCAATGATAAAAATAAAGAATACCTGCTGGAAGAATGCGAAGAGAACCGTTTCTACAGCCGCCCCGGTCAGTACGTGCGCTCTGTCATTGAAGAATATTGTTCTCTGCCTTTCATTAAGCGCGAACGAATTTACAAAAAGGAAGTCTACGATATAATCAATCGAGCCTGTACAGAAAAAAGAATACTGAAAATAAAAGCAGATTACTATGGAAAAGAACAGTTGTTTTATGTATATCCTTATAAAATAGTTCTGGATACATTTCATACGCAATCCTACCTTGTATGCTATTCAAGGAAAGCGGAAGAGACCGAAAAGGATAAAACCACTGCCTCCTTCTCAATGGCACGGGTTAATATGCCTGCAATGCTGACGAAAACGTTTTATTTATCCAAGCAGGAAATTACGGACATAGAAAATCAGATTTCCAGGCACTCTCCTGCCTACCTGGTTGGAAAAACAGAACGGATAGGAGTCAGGCTTACAGAGAAGGGAAAACGTTCCTACCAGCAAAGGTTATATTCCCGGCCCGAAAGGATACAGGATCTGTCCTCCGATGCAGATGACATTTATGTTTTTGACTGCACACAGCTGCAGATATATAATTACTTCTTCTCGTTCGGCGCTGAAGCGGAAATTATCTATCCGGAAGAACTGAGAGCCAGATTTAAAAGGGATTTGGAAAATGCCCTCAAGAACTATGAAAAACGTTCGTGCGATGAGTGATAATTAATGCGTCCTCTTGCATCTGGCACGTTTTTCTGTTTTGCCTTCATAATCTCCCTGGTCAGGTTCGCCGCCTGCGTATCCGTCATGCCACTTATCACTGCTACTACTACACGATTTCTTTTTCCAGCCATTTCATGCATCTCCTTTTCCTGAATCAGTGGTCTGATATTCTGGTATTACATGCCTTTCGTCTACGTGCAGCTAAAAACTGCTGATCGACACTTCGCCTTCTGTCTTCATTGTAACAACATTGTTCCCGTAGCCGATGTTTATCATAAACTCACCCTTACTTTCCTTATCCAGATTTATTCCGTCGCTTCTTTCACGTCTTTTATAATTTCAATTGCTCCAACATTCAATCCGGTTGTCACTCCTCCTCCCGCTATAGCTCCTGTTGCTGCCGCTGCTACTGCTTCTATTCCGGCTGATGTTGCTGCCGTTGTTACCGCTGTCCCTACTGCCGCGCCCACACCTGCTGTTCCTGTTGCTATTGCTGCTCCAATTGGTCCTGCCGCTGTTAATGCCAATCCTGTCACTGTTGCCGCTGTATCCGCTACTACTGCTAAAACCGGTAAGATAAATAACATAATTGTTTCCTCCTTAAATTTCGCTTATTTGTTTTTATGTAAATATTGATTTCCAGATTACGGTTCCCATGTCGCTGTTCCTAAGTCATTTTCCAAGTCATTTTCTAAATCATTTCCTAAATCATTTCCTAAATTATTTCCTCATTCTTACGCTATACGCATCGCCTCCTTTTCAAATTCCTTTGCCAGAGTCCACCCCATCGTTTCAGTAAGCGCCGCTGCCGTGCTGGCATTTATTACATTTCCTACTCCGGGGAGCCAGCCGATCAGGACCTGTGAAGCTGTCCTTCCGATTGTTGACGCCGCAACGCTCCCCACAGCAGCTTTCGCCGCACTCTCACTCAAATTAATTCCAAATACTTTTCCCAATGCGATTGTCATGGCTAACTGGATCGGCGTAATTACAAGGTTATCGCTTCCCGGAATCTGGGCAAGACCCGCTCCGACTGCCGCTGCTTCTGCGCTTGCTGAATGGATGATCGCGTTACACTTGTTTTTTTCATTATTCGTCATTGTCCTTTTCCTCCTGTGAAACGTTTTTCAAATATTATTATTGGTGTTTTGATTTCTGCATGGTTGGATGGTTTCAGATTTCTGTCCTGACTCCTTTCTCACCTTCCTCCCTGTCTTTGTCTCTGTCTGAACAGTGATTATCTTAACATTGCCAATGGTAATTTTCAACTGCACATTGTTTTTCAGTTTTTGTTACTTTTTCTCTGCGTATACTTGTTTTTCTTTAAATATTTGTTACTATTTCAGTAACATATAACGCACTATATATAAGCCTTACGTAATTATAGGCTTTCGGTATGTCAAGTGAAAATCAGTAAATCACAATTGACTATTGTGCGATAAAAATGACATAAAACAGCTATTCTTTCCAAATCAGAATCCATTCCAGTTTCGACATTTCTTATTTTGTTTTCTGTTGTATCTTTTTATTTTTAATTATTTCCTAATTGTTTTTATATTATATTTGTGATATAGTTTTAGAAACTTTTTACATAAGAACTGCATCCGGATTTTCTTTGCCATATTTGAAAATTTTCTATAATTATTTTCACAAAAGTACTGTTATGAAACAACATAAAATGATATGATATTAAAAAGAAAATCCTTTCCGATGCGAGAACGCTTCTCATGTTTTTGCTCCTGTTTTACATTAGTTTGCAGGAAGCGCCAGCAAGGAATCCAAATGGTTCCTGTTCATACGGTTCCGGGTTCCGTCGATCAGAAAGGAGATTTCTATGACACAAGCAACGACTCAGACACCAGCAGACAACAACTACATTATGCATCCCACTGTGGATTACTGTTTCAAAGAGCTGATGAATAATGCAAAAGTCCGAAAGGGCTTTGTCGCCGCACTGCTAAGAGTAAAACCGGAAACAATCGAAGGAACCAGTCTTTTGCCGACATCCCTCTCACGTGCCAGTGAAAATGATAAACTCGGTATTCTGGATGTTCTGGTTCTCTTAACAGATGGCACACGAATTGACATGGAAATGCAGGTGGCCACATTTCAAGCCTGGCAGAACCGCATCCTCTTCTATCTGTGTAAGATGTATACGGATCAGCTGAAAAAAGGCGAGGATTACAGCAAGATGAAGAAATGCATCCATGTCAGCATCCTGGATTTTAATCATTTCCCGGATGACGAAGAATGCTGCCGGACAATTCATCTTCACGACAGCAAGACCCATGCTCTCTACAGTGACCTTCTCGAAATTCAGATTCTGGAGCTAAAAAAGCTCCCGAAAGAATTGCCGGACGATAACGATGTCCTCAGCTGGATGCGCTTCTTCAGCGGAAAAAAGAAGGAGGATTTTCAGGCCATGGCAGGTAAGAATGAGTATCTTGATGAAGCATACAATACGCTTCTGGAATTGAGCGCCGACGAGAAGAAACGTCTGGAATACGAGGCTCGCGAAAAAGCTCTCCGGGATTACAATTTCGGCATGAACTGTGCGAGAAAAGAAGGAGAACAGGTCGGCGAGGAGCGTGGCATCGCGATCGGTAAAGAGCGTGGCATCGCAATTGGTGAGAAGCGCGGCATCGCGATCGGCAATGAGCAAAGGGATAGAGATCTTATCATAACCTGGACAAAACAGGGACGCAGCGATTCTGAGATAGCAGAACTGCTTAATCTTTCAGAAGATGCTGTGCGTAAAGTTCAGGTCGAAGAACAAATAGAATAAAACAAACAAGGGGGCAATGCTGCCCCCTGATATCTATTCTATACCGGATTTTGTTTTGTCGGATTATATCAGAATTCAGAATGGAATTTTGGCCCCGAATCGGGCTGATTTTGAGATAAACTTACCCGGAAACGGAATGTGAAGAGCACAGTCGTTCACCCCAGCAGGGATACCAGTTCACACAATACGCTTGAAAGTAGAAGCCCGGCCAGAAATATGAGAAAATCATAAAGAAAGATGCCGATTACCTTTGCGAAAACCCGGGGTCTTCTGGTGATTGGCAGAAAGGACTGTATTCCCAGATAGTCTCCTGTAAAAAATATGATGCCAAGAGCTGTCAGAAAAAGTCCGATGGTTATTATCAGATCATCCACCTGATTGTCGATTTCCATTACCAGAAAAAGAATCAGAGAAGCATACACCAGAATCGCCACAACCATGTTAAAGGGATTTCCGCTGCGAAATCCGGGCGGCAGAAAGCTGTCCCGCGGCAAATTTTTGTTCCCGCCTACTGCACTCTGACGGCGAATTAATT
>JAJQIL010000081.1 GCA_021199235.1 Lachnospiraceae bacterium
ATTTGGGACATTTTCTCTTGTGGTATATAAGGACATTATCATAAATGGCCCATATCGCAGGAAAAGATTTTTCAGAAATGATTGACGAATTAATTTCCTTGTTTTATAATAAAAAAATGTGACACGCAGTTTTCTGATCTGTTGTGTCCGTCCAAAAATATATGGAGAGTTATCGAAGTGGTCATAACGAGCCGCACTCGAAATGCGGTTGTCCTTTACTGGGCACGTGGGTTCGAATCCCACACTCTCCGTTTTTTAGACAGCGCCTGGCGGCATAGCCATCTGGCGCTGTTTTATCCATTCAGCGGTCAATTCGTACTTTGTATTTATGCCTCAGCCGATTTCCAAGAACAGCTTCTGTATATGGAATCTTTCCGTCATTTTGCAGGCGGCCGAATACAATACCCGGATCTCTGTTAATTTGTTTTGAAAACTCACGAATTGTTTTTTCTGTGAACTCATCTGTTTCTGACAGAAAAGCAGTATACGCATCTTCCGGGATCAACATTCTCTGAGCATAAAGATCTGCCTCCGATTCCGATTTATCTTTATTTTCTGAAAAAGTCACGCCATAATCGCCGCTCATGATATGACCGATTTCATGAAACAGAGTAAACCAGAATGTGTCAGCATAATGCCTTCGATCATTTACCATCAAAAGAAGCCTGTTACCTACTTTTTTTGTCGCGCCATTGATGCCGGAATTTTTTAAATTCGGAAGCACCACCAGTACCACCCCGGCATCCAGAAACCGATCCCGAATCGCGGGCAAAAAATCAGAATGATTCTCCGTTTGAGTAAGGGCAAACTCGGTTGCTTCTTCAAATAGTTTCTTATTAAAGCGTGGTGCCTCTGTCCTCAATGTTTCATTAAGGGCAATCTGTACCATTGTGTTAGCACAAACAATATTCGACAAAGTAATATTATTTGAATAACTCCGAAAACTGCATGCAAGATCCTGTTTCTGAAGCAGGGAAAGTGACGACACTGACAAAAATTCCCGCACTGCTTTAATCTGTTCATCAATTTGTCTCGGTAAATCCGGAAGATGGAAATTATCCCTGAAATAAGAATAATCCATCAATCTGAATACTTTACGCTCCGATTACAATTCCTGATCGGAGATATATTCTGCCCGTACTTCGTCATATGCCTGCTGCAGTTTCAGCCAATAAGTAACTGTTGTACCAAGCATTCTCGAAAGCTTAGTTGCCATATCAAGAGAAAGGCTTTGATTGCCTTTTAACAAAACACTCAGATTTTTGGGGGTCGTACCCAAACGTCTGGCAAAGTCTTCCTGCGTTAATCCGCTTTCATCTACCAGCTCCTGAACATAATAACTCGGATGAAATGCGACGCGATCTTTGAACTCAATATAATTTTCACTCATAATGGGCACTCACCTCTCGAATCTCTATGATTTTAACTACAGCGGCGACTTCGTCTATGTGACAGGGATCAAATCTTTCTTCGTTCTCATCCAATGGACACAGGATGATTCTCCACTTATCCCGGCGAGACTTAACATCTATCGCAAAATAACCATCCAGCTTCCCGTGCAGCTTATGGAAATGAAATGTAGGCATGGTAATAATATCTATAACAACACAAGCCTGTTCCAACGCATTGATTCTGGCAAGCAAACTCAGCGCAAGCTGTTTGTTGCCGCCAAAAAGCTTCTCTGCGGATTTTAAACTGGTGTACTGTTGTCGGGTTGTCTCGTTAGAATAAAGTAATTTCACGTTTTGCACGTCCTGTTTTATAATATTACCCGTCGAGTAATATTACTATAGTCTTTTTTCTTTCGGGAGTCAACAAAAATATCTGTTATTTTCACATTTTCTTCAAATACCGTTCACGATTCTATCACAGGATAAAGGTATTCTGTATTCAGCACCGAACAGAAGTGCTATAAAATCTTTCTTTTTCATACTCGCCGGGGTCCAGAGGATCCCGGCCCTCCCTTTTTATAAAAGATCTTCACACAAACAGCCGGACTTTCGTTCCGGCTGTTGTTAATATCGAAAACTTCTGCGGATTATGATGCCAGCAGATTTCTCCTCGCTTCGGTCTTTTCAGGTTTTATTTCATTATTTTACATTCACAATCTCATACTCCGCATTGCCCAGCCCGATCTTCACTGCGTGCTCAATGGAGGACTTCCAGTTGGTGTCCGGCGATACGCGGCCGAAGTGGTCACGATCCTCGTGAGTGTGCTGTTCAATGGAGTCACCGAGCATGCTGTTGCGAAGCGGCGGCTGGGCGTTGACCGCGTCGGCGCAGGCCATGTCGAGCGCGACCGGATCAAAGGAGGCGAACATACCCACATCCGGCACGATGGCGGCGTCATTCTCCGCATGACAGTCGCAGAACGGCGATACGTCGATGACCAGGCTGATATGGAAGCAGGGACGATCCTGACAGACTGCCATCGAATATTCCGCGATCTTGCAGTTCAGGATGTCGTTCGCCTCATCGCTCGCAGGCTGTACCGCATCCTTCGGACAGACGCCGATGCAGCGGCCGCAGCCGACGCACTTCGCGTGATCGATAGAAGCTTTCCTGGTTTCCGGATTTACCGTAGCCGCGCCGTGCGCGCAGATCTTCGTGCACTTTCCGCAGCCCACGCACAGCTCCTGTTTGACGTGCGGTTTTCCGGCGCTGTGCATTTCCATTTTTCCGGCGCGGGAACCGCAGCCCATACCGATGTTTTTCAGCGTACCGCCAAAGCCGGTCGCCTCATGTCCTTTAAAATGAGTCAGGGAAATAAAGACATCCGCATCCATGACCGCGCGGCCGATCTTTGCTTCTTTTACATATTCGCCGTTTTTCACCGGCACCAGCTCTTCGTCGGTACCCTTTAATCCGTCCGCGATCAGCACATGACAGCCCGTCGCGTAGGGGACAAACCCGTTGCCGTAGGCGGAGTCAATGTGGTCAAGCGCGTTTTTGCGGCCGCCGACATAAAGCGTATTGCAGTCTGTCAGAAACGGCCTGCCGCCGAGCTCCTTTACCACATCTGCCACCGCTTTCGCGTAGTTCGGGCGCAGGAACGCAAGATTGCCCGGCTCTCCGAAATGCATTTTAATCGCGACATACTGATCGGTGAAATCAATGTTCCCGATCCCGGCTTTTCTGATCAGACGCTGCAGCTTGCCCGGAAGCGTGTCGCCGTCATGGACACGCAGGTCTGTAAAATATACTTTTGATTTTTCCATGTACTGTTGTTCCTCCCGATTTTGTAACTGATTCGTAACCGTCTTATTCTGTTTGTGTACTTCCGTACAACAGGTTATCACGACCACAGCTTATGTGTGTTCGGCATTATTTACGCTTCCATCAGAAATGCACGGTATCCCTTCATCGCCTCATAGACGTCAGCTTTGCTGGTGACTTCCATCGGCGCGTGCATATTCAGCACTGCCACGCCGCTGTCTATCACTTCCATGCCGTAGAGCGCGGATATGTATGCGATCGTCCCGCCGCCGCCGATATCCACCTTGCCCAGCTCCGCGGTCTGGTATGCCACCTTGTGCTTATCGAGCAGGGCACGGATCGCCGCGATGTACTCCGCATTCGCGTCGTTGCTGCCGCTCTTTCCGCGGGAACCGGTAAATTTGTTAAATACCAGCCCTTTTCCAAAATAGGCGCTGTTCTTTTTTTCAAAATATCTCCAATACAGCGGATCGTAGGCCGCGCTCACATCGGAAGAAAGCATCCGGCTGCGGCAAAGTGCCCGGCGCAGTGCAAGCTCACTGTACTGTCCGGCGCAGTCCATCAGCTCCGCAACAGTGTTTTCGAAGAAGCGGGACTGCATACCGGTCGCACCGACGCTCCCGATCTCTTCCTTATCTACCAGCAGGCAGCAGCAGGTATATTCCTGCGTCGGTATGCCAAGAAGCGCCTCCAGAGAGGTGTAAGCGCAGACGCGGTCGTCCTGACCGTAAGCCATGATCATGCTGCGGTCCAGCCCGCAGTCTCTGGCTTTCTGCGCCGGTACGATCTCCAGCTCGGCGGAGAGAAAATCTTCCTCTTCCATATCATAGGCTTCTTTGAGGATCGCGAGAATGTTCTGTTTGACCGCTTCCTTCTCCGCTTTTTTATCATCCGGCTCGTTTCCCGCGGCATCCGCACCGTTTTGATCAGCCCCGGTACCATTTATTCCGGCACTTCCTGCTTTTGGCTGCGGACGGCTCCCGACCAGAATGTCCAGATTCTCGCCCTCTATCACGACGCGGGCTTTTTTCTCCATCTGCTCTCCCGACAGATGTACCAGCAGATCCGACACAAAGACCACCGGATCGTTCTCTTTTTCACCGATGCACACCTGTACCTTCGTGCCGTCCTTCTTTGCCACGACGCCATGGATCGCAAGCGGAACCGTTACCCACTGGTATTTTTTGATCCCGCCGTAATAATGCGTATCCAGATATGCCAGCTCTGTATTCTCATACAGCGGGTCCTGCTTTACATCCAGACGCGGGGAATCGATATGTGCGCCCAGGATCCGCATACCTTTCTCCAGCGGCTGCTCTCCGATCACAAACAACGCGATCGTTTTCTCCATGCCGACCGCGTATACTTTATCTCCCGCCTGCAGGCGGCTGCCTGCGGCACGTACCTCGTCCAGGCTGCGGTAGCCCTGTTTGCGTACGATGCGCACCGTCTCCGTCACACACTCGCGCTCGGTTTTCCCGGCATCCAGAAATGCCCTGTAGCGCTTTGCCAAAGCCTCCAGTTCCTCAAGCTGTTCTTCCGTGTAAGTATTCCATGCATTCTCCTTCTGCATCAATGGATTTTCCCTCTTTCGTTCTTTGTTATAGATTTTCCTGTCCGTTCCTGCAGTCAGGCAGGAGGCGGTTTGTTCGGCTGTTCTACTGGCACAGCTCAGCCACGACCTGATTGATGACCTTGCCGTCCGCTTTGCCCTTCAGCTCAGCCATTACCGCTTTCATGATCTGGCCCTTGTTCTTCGTCGCCAGCACATCCGCAAACTTCTCCTGCAGGATCGCCTTTACTTCCTCCGCGGACAGCAGCTTCGGCGCATACTCAGAGATCACGTCATAACGGAACTGATACTCCGCTTTCAGGTCCGCGCGCGCGTCCGGGCAGGTATCGATCTGTTCTTTTACCGTCTTCATCTCCTTTAAGATGACGCGGTTCACCATCTCCTCCGGGATGTCGTCGCGGCAGCCCTCATCGATCGCCACTTTTTTCACCGCGGAAATCAGAGACGAGATGGCCTCCTTGCGCGGCTTATCCTTCGCCTTCATAGCTGCTACCATGTCTTTTCTCAATAATTCGATGTCCATGATTTGCTCCTCTCTGTAACTGTTCAGAACCTTCACAGTTACCCTTTCTTATTTTATTTCTGTTCGTCACATTCCCTGTGATTCGATATATTGCTCCACCTTCGTAATGATATATTCTGCGTTTTCTACCCGCTGCAATGTTTCCTTATGCAACATGCCCGGCTCCGAACGTCCGGATGTTCATCGGGTACACGTTTTCTTTGCCCACAAACTGCGCGATGTAGTTCACATAATCAGCGGTCTCCTCTTTCGGAAGTATGCACGCGATCACGCCCGCGAATCCGCCGCCATGCACACGGCATACGCCCCGGCCGGTACGGTTCAGGAACAGCCTTGTGAGCGCAAGGGTCAGCGTCACCTTCTGCTCCTTCGGGCTGCGGATGCAGTAGCAGTTCTGCAACCATTCCCAGGAGGAACGCCCGGACTCATCGATTGCCTTTAAAAGCGCCGCCTCATCGCGGTCCAGCGCCGCCTGATACGCGGCGTCCACCCGCTTATTTTCTTCAAAGAAATGCAGGGCGCGCAGGATTGAGCGGTCATTATTGAGTTTCCGGACAGTAATGTCCGAATGCACCGTGTGTTTTTTGTTGGAAGCAGCAGCAGTTCTTTCGTCTTTTGCATCATCAGCCAGCTTCTCAAGCAGTGCCTCCTCACTGGTCTCGCACAGCAGCTTCGCGCCGAGCGCCTTTGCGGTCTCTTTCATTTCCAGAGGAACGCTGGAATACTCGTCGCTTAAGTCCGCGTGCCCCTTGCCGGTGTTGACGATCACGAGGTCGTAGCCCAGCTGCGAGAAAGAAAAGTCAACCTGTTTGCAGATATTTTCATCATCTTTCGAGAAATCCAACAGGATCGTACCGCCGACCGCACACGCCATCTGATCCATCAGACCCGATGCCTTGTCCCAGAAATGGTTCTCCGCGTACTGACCGATCCGCGCGTAATCAATATAACGCATCTTTCCTTCGTTGAAAAAGGTATTGATGATCGCACAGACAAGCATCTCAAAGGAAGCCGATGAGCTCACACCGGCCGCTGAGATCACTTCTGTCGATACATACGCATTAAATCCGGATACCGTAAATCCCATTTTCCGCGCAACCATCGCCATGCCCGCTACCAGAGAAAACGTCCCCTTGTTCTTCGGCACACGCTCCAGCCTGGTCAGATCCACGATAATCCTGTCGCGGTATCCCTCACTGATGATCGTGATCACATCGGTGCCGTTCGGGCAGGCCGCGCCGATCGTGTCCAGGCTGATGCTGCCCGCCAGGATCTTCCCGCCGTTGTGATCCGTGTGGTTCCCGACGATCTCCGTCCTTCCCGGGGATGTAAAAAACTGTACCTCACAATCATCCGCACCGGATCCGGCTGTGTCCATTCCGGCTGATTTTGACGCACCCGCCGCGCCCGCCGCAAAATACTTTTTATAATTCTCCGCCAGAGACTGATAGCGCGCCATACTGCGCTCCGTCTCGCCGTAGATACGTTCCAGTGTCTGAAGCTCCGGGTATTTCATCCTGCTCCTCCTTCATCCTGAGATTTAAAAATTTTTCATGGCAGCCCGCTTCGCCGCCGGATCATCCGGGTCTGTAAAAAGAAACCGCCGGACATATCCGGACGGTTTCCTTCTGCTTCTATTAAATCCTGACAGTCCGCTCCGCGGCGGCCAAACCAATGCGTTTGGCTTATACCCAGGCCTTTACCTGCTCGTATACACCCGCGCCGTCGAGCTTGTACTTCTTCAGAAGCTCCACCGCCGGTCCGGACTCGCCGAACACATCCTGCACGCCGATCTTCAGCACCTGTGTCGGCGCTTTCGCGCAAAGGGTATCGCAGACAGCGCTGCCGAGGCCGCCGATCACGGAATGCTCCTCCACGGTCACAACCTTGCCGGTCTTCTTTGCGCACGCAACGACCAGCTCCTCATCGAGCGGCTTGATCGTATGAATGTTGACCACCTGCGCGGATACGCCGTCTTTCTCCAGCATCTCGGCCGCATCCAGAGCGCTGCCGACGCAAAGGCCGGTCGCGATGATCGTCACGTCGGTGCCTTCTTTGAGCACCACGCCCTTGCCGATCTCAAATTTATAATCCGGATTGTCATTGATCACCGGCACCGCCAGACGGCCGAAACGCAGATAAACCGGACCTTCATGCTCATAAGCGGCCTTTACTGCAGCCTTCGCCTCGATGTCGTCAGACGGGTTGATGACTACCATGCCCGGGATCTCGCGCATCAGAGCCAGATCCTCGTTGCACTGATGGGACGCGCCGTCCTCACCTACGGAGATGCCTGCGTGCGTCGCACCGATCTTGACATTCAGATGCGGATAGCCGATGGAATTCCTTACCTGCTCATAAGCACGTCCGGAAGCGAACATCGCAAACGTGCTGACAAAAGGCACCTTGCCGGTCGTGGAAAGACCCGCGGCGATGCCCATCATGTTGCACTCCGCGATACCGCAGTCGATGTGGCGCTCCGGAAATACCTTTTTAAAAGTATCGGTCTTGGTCGCGTTCGCGAGGTCAGCGTCCAGAACCACAAGGTTTTCATGCTCTTTTCCGAGCTCAGCCAGAGCTTCACCATAGCTCTGTCTTGTCGCAATCTTTTTTACTTCTGACATAATGCTTCCCCCACTTTCTCCAGATCTGCCATCGCGATCGCGTATTCTTCATCGTTCGGCGCCTTGCCGTGCCATCCGGCCTGTCCTTCCATGAAGGAAACTCCCTTGCCCTTGACGGTCTTCATAATGATAGCAGTCGGCATGCCCTTGACCGTTCTCGCCTCCGCAAACGCATCCGCGAGCTGCTGCATATCGTTGCCGTCCGCCACGTTGATAACGTAGAAGTTAAACGCCTCAAACTTCGTGTCGATCGGATACGGGGAGCAGACATCCTCAATCTTACCGTCGATCTGCAGACCGTTGTTGTCCACGATCACACAGAGGTTGTCCAGCTTGCGGTGTCCGGCAAACATCGCTGCCTCCCAGACCTGACCTTCCTGGATCTCGCCGTCGCCGAGCAGTGTGTAGACACGATAGGATTTCTGATCCATCTTTCCGGCGAGCGCCATGCCGACTGCCGCGGAAATGCCCTGCCCTAAAGAACCGGAGGACATATCAATACCTGCAATATGCTGCATGCACGGATGCCCCTGCAGATGAGATCCGGTATGACGAAGCGTCACCAGATCCTCTACCGGAAAATATCCGCGGTGAGCCATTGCGGAATAATACCCCGGAGCGTTGTGTCCCTTGGAAAGTACGAAACGATCGCGGTCCGGATCCTTCGGATTCTTCGGATCGATATTCATCTCCTGAAAATACAGATACGTAAATACATCTGCTGCGGAGAGCGATCCGCCCGGATGCCCTGCCTTCGCACTGTGCACACCTGTCACAATGCCTTTGCGAACCTCGTTCGCCATTTTTTGAAGCTCAAGAATCGTCATCACTGTATCCCTTTCTTTTCTATTATATGTCATGGATTCGCCATGCGAATCTATGGCGCAGGCTGCCACATCGCCCACAGGGCGATTTTGCATGTGGCGGCTTACCTTTCTTTTCCCGGATTTTCCATGACAGCCGGGGGATCTCCCTTCCGCCTGCCAGTCAAACCGGGGCTATACCGAAAATGATTTACTGCCCGTAATACGCGTTCGCGCCGTGCTTTCTCATGAAGTGCTTCTCCTTGATGGAGTCCGGAGCGGGCGTCACGCGCGGGTTGATCAGCTCGGTACGGCAGGCCATTTTTGCCACTTCTTCCAGCACCACCGCGTTATGTACCGCTTCCGCGGCATCCTTGCCCCAGGTGAACGGACCATGGTTCGAGCAGAGCACCGCCGGCACGTAGACCGGATTGATTCCTCTTGTCTTAAAGGTCTCGATGATCACCAGACCGGTGTTCTTCTCATATTCTCCGTTGATCTCTTCCGGCGTCAGGCTTCTCGCGCACGGGATCGGACCGTACATATAATCCGCATGCGTCGTCCCATAGCAGGGAATATCCCGTCCCACCTGCGCCCATGAGGTCGCCCACGGCGAATGCGTATGCACCACGCCTCCAAGCTCCGGAAACGCCTTATACAGCTCTGCGTGCGTCGCCGTGTCTGAGGATGGCTTATAGCGGCCCTCGATCTTATTGCAGTCAAGATCCATCACCACCATATCATCCGGCGTCAGCTTCTCATAATCCACGCCGCTCGGCTTGATCACGAAATACCCCGTCTCCCGGTCCAGTCCGCTCACATTCCCCCATGTGTACGTCACCAGATTCCGCTTCGGCAGCTCCATATTCGCTTCATAGACCTGTTTCTTCAGTTCCTCCAGCATTTCGTAAAATCCTCCTCTCTGCTTAAATAATATCTGAAACCTATCATACACATTTTTCATCCAATCGTCCAGTAAATTATTGCTAAAACCACTTACTTTTAATGACTTCTCAGCATCTGATCCAAACACCTTACCTCAACATCAGACATAGTATACCGTAAATCTCCTTCGTGCTATCGTTAATGAAATCTACCTGTAGCCCATCTGCGGGAGTACCTGCAGACTATTAAAACGGCGCCGGTTCTTAGCAAAGTCAAGCCGTCAGGCGCAGACTGCGCTTAGTACCGCTGCGTCGTTTTGTAAGCGAAAGCGTGTCTGCAGGTGCCCCGCAGATGGGCGTACATTTTGGAATCACTCCACACTCTTGAGCGACTCCACCATATCGATCTTCTTCAGCTTAAAATGCATCGCGATATTCACGATAACGGAGAACGCGACCGTGAACAGCGCACTGTAGAGGAAGCTCATCGGATAAATCGAGCGCCCGAACATGCAGGTGTCGACCTCAACTGTGGTGATGACAAAGGCATGCAGGCCCTTGCCGATCAGACAGCCGGCGGCAGCGCCGATGATAGTAGTGACGACATTTTCCCGGAATATGTAGGCGGACACTTCCCCGTCAAAAAAGCCCAACACCTTCAGGGTCGCCAGCTCGCGGCGGCGCTCATTGATGCTGATGTTATTCAGATTGTACTGCACGACAAACGCCAACAGTCCCGCCGATACGATCAGCACGATAATGACCAGATCCAGTGCGCTCAGCATCGTTTCAATCGTCTCCTGCAGGGAGGATACGTAGGTAATGCTTAATGACGCGTCGCAGGTCAGGAGCGCGCTGCCGATCTCTTCGAGCGCTGCCGAAGTGACCTCACTGTCTGACGTGCCAGCCCCGCCTGTGTCCGCATCATCAGCACCCTGGCTTTCTGCCGCGTCTCCTGTACCATTTTCTGTATTCGCGGCATCTGCCATCTCCCCGGAAACACAGAAGAAAATACTGTTGTACTCCGGCTCCTCACCGAACGTTTCCTCGTATAGCGCCGGTGTCAGATAGATATAATTATAAAGATAGTTCTCGCAGACAGCCGCGATCGGGATTTCAGCCGTTCCGCCGTCATCCGTGCCGACCATCAGCGTATCCCCGGCGGTAAGGGCAAATTCCTGCGCAATCTTTTCCGTGATGATCGCGCCCTCGTCCGTCAGCTCATAAGTCTCATCTTCTGTCCGGCTGCGGAAGGTCAGATATGCCCCGATCTCGTCCAGATCCTCCGGCACATAGAGATAAATTGACCACTGTTTCCCGGTACCGCTCGCGTCCTGCTGGGCAATGTCCACACTCTGCATGTAAAAACGCTTCGAGGACGTGATTGCTTTCTCAGACGCCACTTCCCCGTACAGTTCCTCCAGATCGGTCTCTTTGGCCTCCGCATCATAGACAAACATCGCGTCGTAGGTCTGAAGCTCACTGAACTGCAGTACGCCAACATCCCCGATAGAATCCCGCAGGCCGTAGCCCACCAGCAGCAGACCCATGCAGCCGCCGATGCCGAGAATGGTCATCAGCATACGTCTTTTGTAGCGCATGAGGTTCCGCACCGTCGATTTCCAGTTGAAGTTGAGATGCTTCCATATAAATGGAATATGTTCCAGGAAAACACGTTTTCCCTCTTTCGGTGTGGGCGGTCGCATCAGCTGCGCTGGAGCGGTGCCGAGCGCGCGATAGCACGAAGCAAGTGCAGCACCGACTGTACATACCAGCGCAATGCCGGAAGCGGCCAGACCATACTCCCAGTTGTACGGCAGCAGGATATTCGGCTGGTATACGTACAGGATCTGGTAAGCCTTAATGATCACCCACGGAAAAACCTTTTCTCCGAACAAAATGCCGAACACGCTTCCGCACATGGTCGCCCAGAATGCGTACTTCAGATATTTTTGGGCAATATCCCATTTTCCGTAGCCGAGCGCTTTTAAGGTACCGATCTGGGTGCGCTCCTCCTCAGCCATGCGGGTCATGGTAGTCAGGCTGATCAGCGCCGCTACAAGGAAAAAGATCACCGGGAACACCTGCGCGATATTTGTCATACGATCCGCGTTCTCTCCGTATTCGGTATTTTCCGGAAGGCAGCTGCGGTCATACACATACCAGTTTGGATAGCTGAGTTCAGAAAGTTCTTCTTCGGCATCAGCAATCTCCTGTTCCGCGTCAGCGATCTCCTGTTCTGCATCAGCAATTTCCTGCTCCGCGTCCGCGATTTCCTGTTCCGCCTCGGCTTTTCCTTCTTCATAATCTGCCCAGCCGTCCGCGATCGTCTGCTCATTTTCCGCGATCTCGGATTCCGCATCCGCAATCTGCTCCTGCGCATCGAGCAGTTCAGCCCGTGCGTCTTCTATCTCCTGCCGTCCCTCGGAAAGCTGTTTGACTCCGTATTTATATTCATATAAAGAAGAATAATATTCCGCCCAGCCGTCGTCCAGCTCGACCCGCGCCTCGGAAAGCTGCACACGCGCGTCCTCAAGGGCGGCGTAACCGTCGTCTACCTCCGCCTGTGCTTCCGCAAGAGAATCTTCCGACTCCGTAAGCTGCGTCTTTGTGGCGGCAAGCGTTTCCTTCGCTTCCGCAAGCTCCTGTTTTTTCGCTGCCAGCTCCGTCTGTCCGGACGATAACTGTGCCGCAGTCGCATCCAGCGTCGCCTGCCCCTCTTCCAGCTGCGTTTTCGCAGCCGCAAGCTGTGTCTCTCCGGCTGTCAGGGTCGCTTCCTGTTCCGCAATCTGCGCTGCTGCGGTATCCAGTGCCGCTTTCGCAGCCGCCATCTGTGTTTCCTGCGCGTCCAGCTGTTCCTTCGTCGCCGCCAGCGTCGCCGCTGCGGTATCCAGTGCTGTCTTTTGCGCGGCAAGCGTGCTTTCGGCAGTCGTCAGCTGACTTTGCAGCGCGGACGCGGTCGCCTGCGCCTCCGCGATCGTCTGCGGCAAGGAAGCCGCCTGCGCGTTTGCCGCGGCCAGCGCACTCTGCTTCTGTTCCAAAGTCGCCTGTTTTTCTGCCAGCTGCGCTTCCAGCGCCGAAACATCCGTCCCGTTTGTTGACGTGCCGCCGGAGCCCGCGGATGTGTCCTCTCCATCGCCTGAAGAAGTATCCCCGGCTGCTGCGATCTGCTCTTTCAGCGCGGCGATCTCACTGTTCAGCGCCGCAATCTCGGAAGTCAGAGTTGACACCTGTGCAACCGCCGTATCATAGGCACTTTGCGCACTCGTCACCGCCGCCGCGGCGGTATTGTAGCTCGTACGCAGAGTTTCCACCTGCGCGGCTGCCGTATCATAGGCGCTCTGCGAAGAAGCAAGCTCCGCCGCTCCCGCGTTGTAAGTCTCCCACGCCGCGTCCAGCTCCGTGCGTCCTGCGTCGTATGTACTCTGCTGCGTCGAAAGCTCCTCTTTTGCCTCTTCAAGGGCCGTCCTGCCGGCAGCCAGCTCGGACTCGGAGGTCTCATACGCGCTCTTGTTCGCGGCCAGTTCTTTCACGCCCTGCTCGTATGCGGTCTGTCCGGCGGTGAGTTCCGATTCCGCTTCTGCAATCTGCGTTTCACCGGAAGTGACTTCTTCCAGACCGGCGTTATACTGCTCCCATCCGGAAGCGATCTGCTCCCACCCGGAAGCAATCTCTTCCTGCGCCGACTCCAGCTGCTCCATCGCTTCTTCGGACTCGCTCTCGTACTCGGCCAGCCCGTTTTTATAATCCACCTCGCCGGATTTCAGTGTCGCAAACGCATCCTTTATCTGGCTTCGCGCCTCCGCGATCGTCTCCTCATTTTCAGCGAGCTCCGCTTCGCCGTCCGCCAGCTCCGACTCGGCCTCCGCAACAGTTTCCTTCGAATCTTCAAGCTCCGCTTTGCCGTCCGCCAGCTGTTCCTCCGCATCCAGAAGCTCGGATTCCGCCTCCGCCAGCTCAGACTCTGCCTCGGCTTTGGCGTCCTCAAGCTCCGCTTTCGCATCCGCCAGCTCTGCCTTGCCGTCCTCTACCTCCTGCTTTGCCTCCTCAATCTCGGATTCCGCCTCTTCGATCACTTCCGCATAGCGAATCTCGCACCGCACATCCTCGATATCCTCAATCCGCTCCAGAACCGTCTCCACCAGGTCATCGTATGCGTCCGTATAGGCCGTCTCTTCCTTCGCGCCCTCCACCTGCACGTACACGACACTGTAAACTTCCGAATCAAACTCCTCCGCAGTCACGTAAACAAAGCCTGTGACTTCACCCGTCCCAAGCGTCGTGCTCCCGCGGTCCAGCGCGATATAGCTGGAGCTGTAGCCGATACCGGTGACCGTAAGCTCCCTGTGGATCAGCGCACTGTCGTCCTCGTCCTCCACCGTGATCTCCAGCACATCGCCGACCTCATAGCCGTATGCGTCCGCGAAAGCCTGATCCAGATAGCATTCGCCCGCCTTCTCCGGAAGAGAGCCTTCCATCAGAGCGACTCCGTTCATCGTCTCCAGCAGAGCCTCCACGTGAAGCACCGACCGCGACTCATCGTCCCCCACGTAAACGTCTTCCATATAGCCGCCTTCGACCAGCGCCACGCCTTCCACGTCCGCGATCGCGCTGACATCGTCGTCCGTCAGCCCCATCGTGCTGATCACGCGGATATCCATTAAATTGGAATCGTCATAATAAGCATCTTCCGTAGCGCGCATATCCGGCGCCGCAGACTGAAGCCCGGAGAAAAAAGACACGCCCAATGCCACGATCAGAAAAATGGACAGAAAGCGGTTCATCGATTTTTTTACTTCCATACGGAAGTCTTTTTTCAACGCACGTTTTTTCATATTAATCGTTACTACCACTCAATCGTTACTACCATTCAATCTTTTCCACCGACATCGGCGTCTCATTCATATACAGGTCAGCCACCTGCCCGTTCTTGATCCGGATCACACGGTCCGCCATCGGTGCGATCGCCGAATTGTGCGTGATTACGATCACCGTCATCCCCCGCTCCCGGCACATATCCTGCAGAAGCTTTAAGATCGACTTGCCGGTCTGATAATCCAGCGCGCCGGTCGGCTCGTCGCAGAGCAGAAGCTTCGGATTCTTCGCCAGCGCCCGGGTGATCGACACGCGCTGCTGTTCGCCGCCGGAAAGCTGCGCGGGGAAATTCTTCATCCGCAGCTCGAGACCGACCTCTTTTAACACCGTCTCCGCATTCAGCGGATGGCGGCAGATCTGATTCGCCAGCTCTACATTCTCCAGCGCGGTCAGGTTCTGCACCAGATTATAAAACTGGAAAACAAATCCGATGTCATTCCTCCGATAGGCCGTCAGCTTTCGCTGGTTGTATTTCGCGATATCATTCCCGTCCACCAGAACACGCCCGCTGCTCGCTGAATCCATGCCGCCCAGGATATTTAACACTGTCGTCTTCCCGGCGCCGCTCGGCCCGACGATCACGACAAATTCGCCCTTTTCTATCTCAAAATCGATCCCGTCCACCGCGTGGATCTCGACCTCGCCCATGCGGTAAATCTTCGTCACATGCTCCAGCTTTACATACGCGTCCATGAAAAATCCGTTTCCTTCCTGTTGTGAACAGCAAGCCGCAGATAAATCTGCACATCTCCGCCACCGCTCCGGTCGGCGCTAAACGAGCGCCACTGGCGCTCAGCGCCTGTCTTTTCATTTTGATGCTGTTCAAAACTGTTTTTTTCATTTTAATGATATCAGGAACGACATGCAATCATTTTATGAAAATTTAAGAAGCCCTGTGAAAGCAAACCATTGCGTCTCTCCCTAAAATATTTCTTTCAGAACAGATACGATTATTTTTCAATTCAGGCTATTAAAAAGAATTCGTATATGATACAATGAAAGGCACGCAAGGGATTTTTCAGGAAAGGAGGCCCTCATGAAGGAATTTAATACAACCGGCATTTGTTTTCCGGATAAACATTATATGATCGATACCTCTGACCGCATCCGCACGATCATAGCAGATTTGATTGAAAAAAACAAATATTTTACAATCAACAGAGCCCGACAGTATGGAAAAACCACCACCATTTCCAGATTGAGGGCCGCGCTGAAAAACGATTATTATGTAATAAAAATATCTTTTGAAGGGCTGGGTGATGCCGCAAAATCAGAACGCTGGTTTACTCAGATGTTTATTACCGAAGTAAAGAAACAGCTTGCCATGTCAGCCATTTCGAAAGAACTTCTGAACGCATGGAGTGCTCCCTTTATTGCTTCAGACAAAGACGGTTTCGGGGAATCTCTTATCAGGCTCGGAGAGCGAATTACCGAATTATGCGCAGGCAGTGACCGTGAACTCATTCTTTTTATTGACGAAGTAGATGAAATCTCCAATAATGAACTGTTTCTGAGCTTTCTCGGGATGCTCAGAAGAAAATATCTCAGTGCGTCAGAAGGAGATGACTGCACTTTTAAGAGCGTTGTCCTGGCCGGAGTATATGACATCAAAAATATTCAGGTTAAGATGCGTCCGAATAAGGAGCATCAGTACAACAGCCCCTGGAATATCACTGCGGATTTCGATGTGGATATGTCTTTTCACACGGGCGAAATTGAAACCATGCTAAAAGAATACCGCAGAGATCACGGATTTGACTTCGATACGGCATGGTTTGCTGACCAGATTTACGCGTATACATCCGGCTATCCGTTTCTGGTGTCACGTCTCTGCTGGCTGATTGACGTAAAAGTAAGCAGGGAACCTGGTTTTGAGTCAAAGGAAGCTGCCTGGTCGCAGGATGGATTCCAGCGAGCGGTAAAACTCATCCTGAATGAGCAGAACACACTCTTCGATGATCTGAACAAGAAGCTGGATTCCGATGAAAAATTAAAGGATCTGGTATATCGGATTGTCGTCTGTCGGGAAAATATTCCTTTCAATCTGAACGACAATCTGGTAAAATTTGGAACTATGTTTGGATGGTTTAAAAGCCTGAAAGGAAAAACAGTGATTTCAAACCGTATTTTTGAAACCATTATCTGTGATAAACTCCTGCAGGAACGGACCACTTCCCGCATCTATAAGGAAGGGGATCTGGAAAAATTTCAGCTGAAGTCCTCCACCGAATTGGATATGGATAAGATTATCGAACGTTTTGCTGCCCACTACCAGAGTATATATGCAGACCGCACTTCCGATTTTCTGGAGAACGAGGCAAGAATGATTTTCCTCACATTCCTGAAGCCAATTATCAATGGCAGCGGAAATTATTACATGGAATCGGAATCATTTGATAAAACCCGGACAGATATTGTTGTGGATTACGGGGGACATCAATATGTGATCGAAGCTAAGATCTGGCACGGAGAAAGCTATGAACAGGCCGGGAGAGAGCAGCTCTGCGGATATCTGAAACGCTATGATCTTCCCGTTGGCTGGCTGATCAGTTTTTGTTTCAATAAAGAGAAAAAAAAGCATATCGGCACACACGAAATACAATTTGACGGTAAAATCATTCGCGAGACTGTAGTGTAAAGCCAGGGAGGTACCGACACATGAACCGAACCGAACGTGAAATGAAAAGCGACTGGGAGGATTCCTGGGAGCGATCCAACAAAAACCGCGGCAACGGCCTTACACCCGCGCAGATTTTCCTGATCATACTGGCAGTGCTGCTTGCTGCGGCGCTGATTGGAATTCTTGTGCTTTACTTTTTCCTGTAAAGTATGGTAAACTGTTATTTAATCAGGACAGTACCTCGCACCTGCTGCGAGGTACGTATAAAAACGAAAACTGTAGTTACCGGCAAGGATGGCGGACTTACGACGTGGAGACACGTGGGTGTCGTGCCATCTTTTTTGTTTACAGTCCAGAACAGCAGCGCAAGGAAAAGACAGGCTGTGGCCTGCTGTTCCAGACGAATAGCATCAACAGCAGCAGAAAGGAGTCGCCTATGGCTATCAGTGAAACAGAAAAAAAGATCCGGGACATCCGGCTGGAAGAGCTTGCGAAATACTGCTTAAGCTCCAGTCAGTTTGACCTGAACCTGTATACCGAATATGACGTAAAACGGGGGCTCCGTGAATCCGATGGTAAGGGCGTCCTGACCGGTCTGACCGAGATCTCGGATGTGGTGGCCTTCCGCATAGAAAACGGCAAAAAAATACCGGATGAAGGCCAGCTCTATTTTCAGGGTTACAACATCATGGATCTGAAAAACGGTTTTGCAGGCCGCCGCTTTAATTATGAAGAGATCGTGTATCTGCTGCTCTTCGGCGCGCTGCCGAACCGGGCGCAGCTGGACTCATTTCTGGAAATCCTCGCGCAGTACCGTGAGCTTCCGAATAAATTCGTACGCGACGTTATCATGAAAGCGCCGAGCAGCAATCTGATGAACGCGCTGCAGAGAAGTGTGCTGACGCTCTATTCCTACGATGAGAATCCGGACGACATTTCGATTCCGAATGTTCTGCGCCAGAGCCTTTCCCTGATCGCGTCGCTGCCGCTGATCTCGGTGTACGCATACCATGCACACAAGCATTATCACGATGATGAGAGCCTCGTCATCCGCTATCCGGATCCTAAGCTTTCCACGGCAGAGAATATCCTGCGGACGCTGCGGGAGGACGGACAGTACACTGAGCTGGAGGCACGGGTGCTTGACATCGCGCTCGTCATCCATGCGGAGCACGGCGGCGGCAATAATTCCACCTTCACTACCCACGTCGTCTCTTCGACAGAGACCGATACCTATTCCGCGATCTCCGCGTCCTTAGGTTCGCTCAAAGGCCCGAAACACGGCGGCGCGAACCTGAAGGTCGAGCAGATGTTTGCCGACATCCGCGCACATGTGTCGGACTGGGAGAATGAAGACCAGATTGCTGATTACCTGAAAAAGATCATCAACAAAGAAGCGTTTGACGGCCGCGGCCTGATCTACGGCATGGGCCACGCGGTCTATACCTGCTCCGACCCGCGTGCGGTCATCTTAAAAGAATACGCCAGATCGCTCTCCGAGGAGAAGGGTCTGACGCGTGAATATGCTCTCTATGAAAATGTCGAGCGCATCGCACGCGACGTCCTGACACACGAAAAGCATCTGCACAAGCCGATCTGCTGCAACGTCGACTTCTACAGCGGCTTCGTGTATTCCATGCTGGGCATCCCGCAGGAAATGTTCACGCCGATCTTTGCGATCTCCCGTATGGCGGGCTGGTGTGCCCACCGCATGGAGGAGCTGGTCAACGGCGGCAAGATCATCCGCCCGGCCTACAAGTACGTCGGCCACCATGTGCCGTATGTGCCACTTGAGAGCCGGTGAGGAACCTGCTGTTTCCTTATGGATATATGTATATATATGGCACTTGCATCCACAAGCAGGCGGCAGGCAGATTTTTGCAAACCTGCCGAGCATAGCTTTCGCTGCTTCGCCATTGTTTGAGCGAAGCGAGATATGTCCTGATTCTCGAAGAGAATCGAGGATGTAGGCCGTGCTCTCCGCTGCCGCTCCGGTCGGTGCTTAACGAGCGCCACTGGCGCTCAGCACCGCCGTCAGGTGATTGAGCATGGCACGGCTTCCCGTCCAGCGAAGCAGCGAATAATAATCAGCGCAAGGCAAGTGCAAAAATCAACGTGGCTGCGGTGGATACGAGTGCCATATAACAAGCTCTCTATCGGTAAACCTTCAATGCAATTCTGTCTACACAAGGAACGGCGTCTCCTCTCCATTCATAAATTTCATGGCACCGAGGATGGAATTTTCCGCCATATTGGCCACTGCCTCGTCCGTGTAAAAGGCGGTGTGCGGACTTACAAGAACGTTTGAGTACGAGCGCAGGATCGCCAGCTTCGGGTTGTGCAGCGGCTCACCCATGCGGTTGAAATAATAAAGTCCGCTCTCATGCTCAACGACGTCCAGGCCGGCGAAGCCGATCTTCCCGCTCTCAATGCCGTCGATCAGCGCGTCCGTGTCCACCAGCGCGCCTCGCGCGCAGTTGATCAGGATCACGTCCTGCTTCATCTTCTCGATCGCCTGCGCGTTGATCATATGATAATTGTCGTCTGTAGCCGGGGCGTGCAGCGTGATAATGTCGCACTCCCGGTAAATGGTGTCCAGATCCACGTACTGCGCGTATTCCCTGACCTCATCACTTTCATAAATGTCATAGGCAAGCATTTTGCAGCCGAAGCCGGAAAGGTGACGGATAACCGTTTTCCCGATCCGCCCGGTGCCGACGATCCCCACCGTGCAGTCCTGGATCTCACGGCCGAGTTTTCCCTTCAGCGTATAATCCTGCACCGCAGCTCGCTCCATGATATGGGGCAGTTTCCGGCAGCCCATCAGCATCATCATGATCGTATAGTCTGCCACGCTGTTCGGTGAATAGCTCACATGGATCACGCCAATGCCCAGCTGCTTCGCGTATACCGTATCGATATGATCATAACCGATCGTCCGTGTTGCCAGGCATCGCACGCCCATCTCATGAAAACGATCCAGCATCGGCCGGTCGATCACCGTTGTGATGATATCGACCACTTCATATCCCCGGCAGTAATCCAGATTCGCAAGACACGGCGTCTCCGTTGTGTAGTCGTATTCAATCCCATATTTTTTACAGAATTTTTCAAAACACGGAAGCTCGTCAAACTCCCGCATGCTGTACACATATAATTTCATCTGAGCGTTCCTCCCTGAATGATCATTGATAAATTATCATAGCACAACCGGCATCACCATACAACTCTGTTTTTCTTCAAAAATAGTGGCTAATTCATATGTCAACCTTGACAAAATCAAGATCCGGGCTAAAATAAGATTGAATCGTATATTAGTCAAAAGGGGAGTGGCAGATGAATTATATTAAAAGAGATATAGAAAGTAAAATCCTTGCCCTTTCTCAGGAGTATGCCTGTTTACTGATCACCGGACCACGTCAGGTTGGGAAGACTACGGTACTGTGGAAACTGATGTCCGGTGAGCGAAATTATGTGACACTGGATGATATGGAAGAGCGGAAGCTGGCCAGGCATGACCCGGCGCTTTTCCTGCAGATGCACGATTTGCCTGTTTTGATTGATGAAATACAGTATGCGCCTGAGCTTTTTTCTTATATTAAAATTGCTATTGATAATGGCGCAGCTCCAGGTTCTTTCTGGCTGACCGGCTCTCAGGCATTTCATATGATGGAGCTTGCACAGGAGTCACTGGCGGGGCGAACCGCTCTGCTACACATGCCCGGTCTGTCTGCGCATGAGGTTTACGGTTCGGGAGCGTGTATGCCTTTTTCAGTGGATTTAAAGGCCTTGAAAATTCGTAAAAATACAGGCGCACCGGTCAATCTGGAGGGAATCTATCAACGAATCTGGAAAGGATCTCTTCCCGGATATGTCAGTGGAAAATTTACAGACCGCGATGTATTTTATTCCAGCTATTTACAAACCTATATAGATCGGGACGTCAGCGAACTGGTGGCTCTGACAGATAAACTTCTGTTTCAGGACTTCGTTCGTGCGGCGGCCTGCAGAGCCGGACAAATGCTGAATATTCATGATATTGCGCAGGATGTGGGTGTATCAGACGATACCGCAAAACGCTGGCTGCAGGTGCTGGAAAAGTCTGATATCATTTTTTATCTGAGACCCTATTCCAACAATCTTCTGAAAAGGACAGTGAAAACACCGAAGATGTATTTCTTTGATACGGGACTGGTTGCGTATCTGACCCGCTACAGTTCCCCGGATATTCTGCAGAACGGGGCGATCAACGGCGCTATTTTGGAAAATTATGTGGTGTCGGAAATTATGAAGAGTTTTCAGAACAACGCGCAGGATTGCCTGCTCTGGTATTATCGTGACAAGAGCAGCAATGAGATTGATCTGGTGATGGAGAGTGACGGCCAGCTGCATCCGCTGGAGATTAAACGATCCGTGAATCCGGGCAGCGAACTGGTGGGAACTTTTTCCATACTGGACAAAGGCACGGTTCCCCGCGGAACCGGCGCTGTGCTTTGCATGCGCCCGGAGCTTTCCGCGATCAATTCTCAAAACTATATTGTCCCAATCTGGATGATATAGGCACGCTCATAGTTTCGGAGCTAAAAAGGGGGCTGTGAATACAGCCCCTTTTCAGTGATATTTTATTCATCGCGGCTTTCATTCCGTCGCTTCCTCAGTCTCCGCCTCGGTCTCGCTTTCTGCTTCCGTTTCGGTCTCCGTCTCCTCTTCCTCCGGTGCGATCATCTCCGATGCCGTATAGCCAAAGACAGTCGACAGCACAGAGCTGGAAATGGTATGCACTTCAGTAGAGCCTTCCATCTGCACATAATAATTGCCGCTGTCGTCTGTATCGCCTATGAAGAAGGTGATCGTCAGCTCAATCGTCTGTACTTCTGTCTCGGTCTCAGTCTCTGTTTCCGTTTCTTCTGCGGATTCCGTTTCACCGTCCGTATCGGTATCTGCCTCTGTTTCATCCGCAGCTTCTTCCGTTTCAGTTTCTTCCTCTGTCTCCACCTCTTCTTCATAGGTGATAGTCAGAGTGGCTGCCGGTTCATCAAGGCCATATTCCGAGAGGTCCGTACAGTTGTGATCCAGATAGTCTGTGTAGGAAAGCCCCGCGAGCGCGCTGGTCAGGGTATCGGCGATATCCGCATCCGCCTCGACGCCGGCTGCAAGTTCCTCCGCCGTGATGGTTACTGCTTCTGTCTCTTCCTCAGTCTCAGCTTCTTCCTCCGTTTCCGTTTCTGTTTCTGTCACTTCTTCCGTCTCACTCTCTGTATCTGCTTCTGCTGCGGTCTTGTCTTCGTCAGTCTCCACTTCAGTTTCTTCTTCCGCCTCAATCGACAGATTGGTTCCGCTCACCATCCAGATCGCGTCCTCCAGATAGAGGTCATAGCTTTCTCCATCCGCCTGCTCCAGGCTGACACCGACGATTGTGGATGCCTGCAGAGTCGGAAGCTCTTCGCTCTCGGCATAATCATAAAAGTCATCCGAAAACGCGCTGCTTAAGTCGGTCGATACCGTGTAAATGGTCGTCTCATCCTCGTTCAGCATCAGATAATCATTCCCGGTGGAAGCGTTGTTGTCGCCGATAGTGATGACCGTCTCTGTGCCGTCCTCATCCGTAAGCGTGATCGTATTCTGCGGCTCATCAAGGCCATATTCCGAAATGTCTTCCACTTCCGTCAGCGTCCGCACGGATTTCAGTTCAGAAGCCTCATCGAGCGGAGCCAGCAATGAGGACGAATCCACCGGGAATGTTTCGTCATCGTCCTTCTGCCAGGTGCCGTCGTCCTGCAGCGAGAAAGAGATCTGCTCCCCGTCGATCGTATAGGTCACTGCCGTGAGAGTGGAGGTGTCCACCTCCAGTATCGTCTCTCCCGCAGCCGCCTCCTCTTCAGCTTCTTCTGTCTTTTCATTGTAAACAGTCAGGCCGTAATACACGCCGCCCAGAACCGCGATCACCACGACTCCCGCTATTAATTTAAAGCTTTTATTTTTTTTCATAGTACCGAATCCTTTCCTGAGCCACGCCCCGCGCGAAGCGCATTCAATGGGCGTGGCGACTTGCCTCCGAGCAAAGCGAGGTGGCGCTTCCTCTGACATGTCCCGCATCGCCTTTTATGCGGGACGCAGACCACGCCCCGCCCTTATTCTTATCGTTTTCTCCGGCTCAGCCAGATGCCCAGACCGATGATCAGAAGGCCGCCCGGAATGATGGCGATCGCTATGATGCTCCAGAAGCTGATGGACGCGGATGTTAATGTCAGATATTCTACACTCACACTCTTGGACGGTACGGATACCGAGCTTTCCTGATCGCAGGCCCAGCTTAAGGTATTCACGAAAAGCTGATAATTGCCGCCGGATACCATGGAATTTGCAGAGTCATTTACGAGAGTAGAGGAGGTAAACACTGCAATCTTCGTCTCGGCTTCCGTCGTCTCTTCCTCTTCTGTCTCAGATTCGGACTCTTCTTCAGTTTCGGCCGTGTCTTCCGCAGCTTCCGTATCATCCTCGGCCGCTTCGGTCTCTTCCTCTGCTTCCTCATCCGCCTCTTCGGTTTCGGTCTCCGTCTCTTCCTCGACCTCCAGCTCATCCAGCCAGCTTACCAGGTCAACGTCCTCATCCACGGAAGAAGTCTCCTCGAGAAGCTCATCCGTCAGTTCAACTGTCTCCGTGATCAACACGCCGATGTCAAACGGTCCGTCGATATCGCCGTCCTCCTCCTCATAGGTCGTCATGTTCTGTACATCGATCTTTGAATAAGAGTTGTCAGAGGTTGTGAGGACACTGCTGATGGAAAGGGTATCCCGCGCGTCGTCCGTGGTCTCGATGCCCTGTGCCGCTGACATCAGCACATACGCATTGCCGCCGGAAAGGTCAGACGATACATCCGTGCTGTTGATATCCGGCACCAGATAGTACGGCACCTGCACATAATAATTGCTGTTGCCCTCAATGACGATGCCGTCCACCAGCTCGGTTCCGTAATATTCCAGCACCGTATTCAGGTTGGTCAGTTCAGTCGTAACATAATCGGTAATGATGATCGCGCTGCCGCCACGCCGCAGATAATTGATGATCTTCTGCGCCTCTGCTTCCGAGATATCCGACGTCGGCGAACAGATCAGCAGGCAGTCCGCATCGTCAGGCACTGCATCTGAAGTCACCAGATTGAGTTCTTCCACCTCGATATTTTCTTTTTCAATCGATGTGGTCAGCGTGTCTGTCAGCTCCAGCTCATTGTGTCCGGTCAGCGTATACAGCTTCGGAATGTCGTCGCTGGTCAGCGCCGCAATCGCGCTGGTGATCAGCCCCTCGGCGTCGAAACCGCTGGCCGTGTAAGAGTAATAAGTGTAGCTGAACTCATACTCATACATATCATCGTAGGAAATCACCCTGCTGTTGTCCCCGTACACGACGATCACACTGTTATCTGTGAGTGTCTCATCGGTATACTGCGAAGTAAACTGCGGATACAGCACCGGATCCTTCTCGATCACAGTCAGATGAGAGGAGAGATCATCATATCGCTCCAGAAGTCTGGATACATAGGAATCCCGGTTGTCATCCTCCAGAATATAGTAAATGGTGACATCCTCGGTCAGCCCTTCTACCAGTTCCTTTGTCGTATCCGTCAGCACAGAAAGCTGCTGTCCGCTCAGGTCAATCTGCGTGTACTGCGACGGAATCTGTCCCACGATCAGATTCACGATCAGCACCGCCACCACCACGATCACGGTCAGCGCGATGCTGTAGGAGCCGTGCCGCAGCTGACGCGTATTTTTTTTCATACGCGGGTGCTCTTTTTGTTCCTTTTTTCCTTTATTCCGGAGCTTCGGCTCTGCATTGGATGCCGCCTGCTCTTCCGTCCCGGATGCTGTATGACCTTCTGATTCGGATGCCGTCTGCTCCGGCTGCGCAGATACGGTCAGAGTCTGATCCAGCTCCTGCTTATTCGATTCTTCATTGTTTGAATTCATCAAGTTTATACCTCCATTGTACACCGATGGTCTGTAAAAATAATGCAGGCGGCTGCTTTAACCCCAGCGCCGTTTCTGGATCGTCTCAACGGTCAGAAACAGTGCGATCACGATTACGGATACATAATATACAAGGCCTGTGATGTCAAATATACCGCTGTAAAACTCAGAAAAATGATCCGAAATACTGAACACACTTAAAATTTCCTGGATCAACCCTTCATACACACTTGCGTTCGTCACATAGGCGATGATCAGCGCCGCTTCCCCCACGATGCCGCAAATGGCGGCAATGAGGGCGTTTTTTATTATTGAATAAATCACCAGCGCCGCGATCAGGACAATCACGAGCAGCACATAAAAGGATCCGGACGCTGTCTCCGGAAAGAACCCGGCGATGCCGTCCATCAGGTAAAATACAAACAGGACCAGAAATGTCAGTACGGCCGCGATGATCTGGCTTTCCGTTACGGACGAAATAAAAAGTCCGATCGCCAGAAAGCTGCAGCCCATCAGGAAAAAGCCAAACATCGCCGTATAGGTCTCAGCAAAATAAATTGTTCCGAACTGTGAAAGAATCAGCGGATAAAACACCAGGATCAGCATTGGGATCAGAAAAATCGTCATCAGTGCCAGAAATTTCCCCACCACTATCTCCGTTACCGTCACCGGCGCGGTCAGCAGAAGCTGGTCGGTCTTCTGCTTCTGTTCCTCAGCCAGCACACGCATCGTCAGAATCGGCACCGCCACCAGCAGCACGATCAGTACTGCTGAAAGGGTATAGGCAAATTTCGGGTAGGCTGACTGCAGGTTGTACGCGGCAAAATAAATACCGGTCACCAGAAGGAAAAGCGCCATAAACACAAAGCCAACCATCGAATTCAAAAGACCTTTGACTTCCTTTTTATATATTGCCAGCATATCATTCCTCTCCTTCCTGCGGATTGGCGGCTCCGGAATGATTCTTCAACCCCGGGGCCCCTGCCGTGCCGTATCCACCGCCCGCTGTATTCCCTGATCTGTCCGTAACAGCTGCGTCCTCCATATCGGCACCGCCTTCCGCATCGCCGTACCCTGTGCCGGCGATCGCATCCATATTTTCATTACTGTCAGCAGAACTTTCATCATCATCTGCATCCTGTTTTGCAGATTTTCCGCCAAACCCGAAGCGCCGCTTCTTCTTCGGCTTCTGTTCAGCCGGATGATCCTCCGTCAGTTCAAGGAAGATATCCTCAAGAGATACATGCGTATGCTGCATACGCAGGATCGCTTTTTTCTCCTGCGCACACATATAGAAGATCATTTCCCGCAGATCATTGTCTGCTTCTGTTTTTATGACTACATCGCAGGCGCCCGCTTCCGCGGAATCTTTCACATCAAGCGACTGAACTCCCGGCAGAGACTGAAGCATTCTTCTCGCATCCGTCTCTTTCGCGCGGATCGTCAGCTCCAGAGAACCGGAGCCTCTCATCAGATTCATCAGGTTTTCCGGTGTGTCACTCGCCACCAGCTTTCCATGCGCGATGATCATGATATGGTCACAGATCGCGCTGATCTCGGAAAGGATATGAGAACTCAAGATGACCGTATGCTTCTGGCCGAGGCTTTTGATCAGTTCGCGGATCTCGATGATCTGCTTCGGATCCAGTCCGACCATCGGCTCATCCAGAATAATAATATCCGGGTATCCAAGCACCGCCTGTGCCAGCCCGGTCCTCTGCCGGTAGCCTTTGGAAAGATTGCGGATCAGCCGTCCCTGCATTTCCATCAGACCGGTCGTCTGCATGACCTCAAGGATCATCTGTTCCCGCTCGTTTTTCGGTATTTTTTTCAGCTCAGCAGCAAACTGCAGATATTCAAGTACCGTCATATCCGGGTACACCGGGGGAATCTCCGGCAGATATCCGATGCATTTTCTGGCTTCTTCCGGTTCTTCCAGAATATTGTGTCCGTCAATCACCACCTCGCCGGAGGTCGGCGCAATGTATCCGGTCAGAATGTTCATTGTCGTGGATTTTCCGGCGCCGTTCGGCCCCAGAAAACCGTAGATCTGTCCTTTTTCTACGGTAAAAGATAAGTCATCCACCGCGGCATTGGAGCCGTAGCGCTTTGTAAGATGGGTTACTTCGATCAAGATAGTCCCTCCCGTTCTGCGTAATCTGTTATCCTGCGGATAATTCGAGCATCAAAATATATGATACCCATCCTCAAGGTCATGAACAGGAACGCAAGCGTTCCATTCCTGACCTTTTGTCCCTTGTATCATTAAATTCTATGGAAAGATTGTGTCCATTCCGAGATAAGAGTGTGTTTAAATTGTGGTCTGACAAGCAGGCCCGTTGCATGTTATGTTCAAATCTACGTTTCTAAACTATCATGCCCGCTTCGCGGGCACCACTAATTATAAAAGTCGTCTAATATCCATGCTCTTAGCCATGCAAGCATGGCACGAGCCTGTCTATTGACGACACTTTTATAGTAAAATATTTTATGTGTTTTTTATTAATATAATGTTGCTTTATTTATGTTGATGTGATATAATTCAGTGGCCATGTGGATTTATATTTCCTTTCTATGCTTTTATTGAAGCAACTTACCCATGAACAAATACAATTTTATGGTTTGTTAATATTGCAACATCCGGCAATTTATGTTAATGTAAGGAGGACAAGAATGAACAACAAAATGAATCACCTGATACAAAGGATTCACGGCTACAGGGTAAATCGTAAATACAAAGACCGTCTGTTCCGATATATCTTTAAAGATAAAAAAGATCTACTGGAACTATATAATGCCATCAATGGAACGTCCTACACAGACACCTCTGATCTCATTATTACCACGTTGTCTGATGCCATTTATCTTGGTATGAAAAATGACATCGCATTCCTGATTGGAAACTGCCTGAACCTTTACGAGCACCAAAGTACATGGAACCCCAATATGCCTTTACGCGGTTTGATTTATCTGACAGATATGATCCGGGCATACATTGAGGCAAATCATTACAACCTGTACTCTTCGAAGCAGATTCCTCTTCCGTTTCCCAAGTACATTGTATTCTATAACGGAGAAACGGATACCAGAGATTGTGAAGAGCTTTGCCTGTCCTCTTCCTTTCCAAAAACACAAAAGGGTCTGCCCGCACTCGAATGCCGCGCAACTCTGATAAACATTAATTACGGGCATAATCAGGAGCTTTTAAATAAAAGCAAACGGCTGTCCGATTACTCTTATTTTATATATCAGGTTCGCTGTCATCTGGATCAGGGCTATTCTCAGCAGGAAGCGATTGATCTGGCGGTAGATGAGTGTATTGAAAGCGGAATCCTTCAGGACATCCTTACCACTCATCGTGCGGAGGTAAAGAATATGCTGCTAACTACCTTTAACGAAAAAGAATACAAAAAAATGCTCCGAAAAGAAGCCCGCGAAGAAGGTCTTGAAGAAGGCCGTAAAAAAGGCCTTGAAGAGGGACGTGCTGAAGGTCGTGCTGAAGGTCGCGCTGAAGGTCGCGCTGAAGGTCGCGCTGAAGCATTCAGAAAATGTCAGATACTGTACGGAATGCTGCTCACAGATGGTCGAAATGATGATTTGGCCAAATGTACAACCGATGAAAATTATATGAAACAGTTACTGAAAGAATATGGTTTATAATTATGAATGAAAATATCTTTTTGATCGGATTTATGGGCGCCGGAAAATCTACCGTAGCGCGTGCACTGCGGGATGAGTATGGAATGCGTCTCATTGAAATGGATGAACAGATCGAAGCGCAGGAAGGGCGCACGATCTCGCAGATCTTTGTGGAGGATGGCGAAGACTGTTTCCGTGCGCTGGAAACGGCCCTGCTTAAAGGGCTTGAATGCACGAAAAATACTGTGGTCTCCTGCGGCGGCGGTGTCCCGATGCGTGAGGAAAATGTAGCGGCAATGCGCCGCAGCGGAAAGATCATCTACCTCTGTGCCGCTCCCGAAACTATTTATGACCGTGTGAAAAATGCTCACAATCGCCCGCTTCTGGAAGGGAATATGAATGTGGAGTATATCGAAGCCCTGATGAAAAAACGGCTTCCAAAGTATCTGGAAGCCGCTGATGCTACGGTTGAGACGGATGGAAAGTCCGCGTTAAGTATTTGTAATGAAATCCGTTCCGTTATGTAATGTCTGCTGAACTCCGACCGAAGCGGCAGCGGGGATGTGGAGTGGAATGTGGGAGTCCGCAGTACCTTTACCTGGCGCCTGCTATCCAGCTTTCCATCCAGGTATGTACAAGCTGCGGCCATACGGCGACCTCACTCTGCGTCCAGCTGCCATCTGCTGAGCCGGTCAGACGGGTGCCAAGCGACAGGCCGTGCCCGCCCTTCTCAAATATATGGATCTCTGTCGGAATATGGTGCTGCACCAGCGCGTTTGCCAGAAGCAGCGTATTCTGCACCGGTACACAGTCATCCTCATATGTATGCCAGATAAAGGTGCGCGGCACCTGATCTCCGACGCATAATTCCAGAGAAAGCTCTTCTTTTTTTGCCTCGTAATCTTCGCCGAGCAGCTTGCGGAACGAACCCTCATGCGCATATTCTCCCGATGTAATGACCGGGTAGCACAGGATCATTGCATTCGGCTGAAGGTCGGCTGCCGAAACAGCCTTTGCCCCATCCGCTTCCTCTGACAATGCCTCCGCCAGAAAATCCCGATTCCAGAACATAGCGTAGTTCGCCGCCAGATGTCCGCCCGCAGAGAAGCCGGAGACAACGATTTTTTTCCTGTCTATATGCCACTCATCCGCGTTTTCACGGATCACAGCTACTGCACGGCCAAGCTCCAGAAGCGCAGTCGGATATACGGCCGGAGCCACGGAGTAGCGCAGTACCGCTGCATGATAGCCCATAGACAGATACTGTACCGCTATGATATCCGCCTCGCGGTCTGAGGTAAACTCGTAGCCGCCGCCCGGGCAGATGACCACAATCGGGCGGGTTTTGATCGGAATCTCCGGCGAATCCTCAAAAAGGAAAAGATGAAGCGCCGCATATTCCATGGAATTTTTGTTTTTGATGTCAATCGTCTCGTACATCATCGTGTTTCTCCTCGTATATCCAAACTGAATTTTGATTCATTACGATGTTTTCACAAAAGTCTGAAGATGTAATCCTGTTATGTCTCCGTTGATAAACGGATAGAGGAATCCCTTTCTTCCCTATCCGTTTCTACGTTTCCGTCTGTCCGGATTTTATTCTGTCTCAGTCTCCTCAGCAGCATCTGTCTCCGTTACTTCTGCTTCCGTGTCCGCCTCAGATTCTGTCTCCTCGTCTGAGTCCGCTTCCGTCTCAGACTCTGCCTCTTCATCTGAGTCCGCTTCCGTACCGGATTCGGACTCTTCCTCTGTACCGGTCTCAGATTCCGCTTCTGTCTCCATCTCGGTCTCTTCCTCCTCATACAGATACAGATTGTAGTCAAACGTGATCGTCGCCAGCACATCCGAATCCGTAGTAAGCTCGCTGTCCTCTTCCCATTCAGCATACAGCTCTTCGATTGCTTCCTCTTTCCGCTCCTCGACGATGCTCTCTTTTTCTTCCTCGGTCGCTTCCTCATCAAACGCGTTGATCACATGTACTACATAATAGCCGCTCGAAGCCTCTACCGGATACTCCACCAGGGTATCGTCTTCAAGACCTTCTGTGGATGTGATCAGGCCTTCCACGACAGAAGTGCTGTCGGCACCGAATGTGATCTCATTTGTAGAGAGATCCTCATCGATCTGAGCAGCTGCATCCGCCAGTTCCAGATCCTCATCCTGCATCAGCGCGATGATCTGCTCCGCCTTCGCATACGCTTCCGCCATCGCCGCTACGGTCTCCGGATCCTCTGTCTCCGTCTCCGTTTCTGTCTCCGTCTCTTCCTCAGTATCGGCCTCAGAAGCATCCTCTGTTTCCGAAGCTTCCTCCGTATCCTCCGCTTCCGAAGCATCTTCCGTAGCTTCTTCCGTCTCGGTCTCATCAGACGATGTCGTCTTCGACGCGGTATTGCCGGTCAGAAGCGCCGTCTCAGACTCCTCGTCCACAGCAGTCTCCGCCACGGTCTCTTCTTCCGTCTCAGCTGCTTCTTCCGTCTCGTCGCCTGTCTCGTCCTCCGCGGCGCTCTCACTCTCCGCATCCTCCGTCTCGGTCTCCTCTTCTGTCTCGTCCTCTGTCTCCATAGCGACATAGACATACTCAATCCGCCGCTGTGCCGCTTCCTCATCAGACACCTCGGTATCCACATCCGCGCACATCTCGACTTCCATCTTCGTCTGGATCGTGATCAGCTCCAGATATTCCTCCACGATCTCCTGCGTCGCGGACATCTTCTCCAGAGTCTCTTCGTCATTCGCCTCGATAAATGCGGCAGCTGCCTCGGAGATCGCCGTCTCCTCATCCTCAGTCAGAGAAACATCATACTCGTCCATATGCTGTCTCGCCAGAATCAGCTCATGGAATGTCTCAACACAGCCTTCGATCACCATATCTCCGATCGTATAATCGTCGCTGTACGCATAGGTATAGGGATTGTCCCCGAAATAATACTCATACATCTCCTGCGTCTGCGCCTGCGAATAGTGCACCGCAAAGCTCACCAGTCCGGCTGAGACCGTCTCCTCATTCACCGTCAGTACAGTCGCGTCCACGTCAAATGACGACTCCTCACTCTTCGAGCAGCCAGCCAGCGACGTCATCACCAGACTCGCGCTCAGCAGAGTCATACCCACTCTTTTCATTCCCGTATTCATTGTAAAAAATCCTCCGTTTCCCCTCATGCAAAAGCGCCGTTTCAGGTTGCAAAACTCCCCCTTTTGGCAGCGCAGCTTTTCTCTCTGCTCATGCTTTCTGCATTTTGTTTTATCCGCACCGCTTTCGTCTTCTTTCCACGGCGACGCTCATCGAACTATTATAATCTTTTTCATCGCATATCGCAACATGAAAATATTTTTTTCACGAATTCCTGATCAGCATTCCTGATCAGATCTGATCAGAATCAAAAAATAAACAGTTGTGACTTCTTTTTGTAGATAAAAGCCCTGTACAGAAATACTGCACAGGGCCCAAACTATTCGAGAGCAAGTATCACCATCCGCATTACCGAAGATTCCGCACCGCCTCCCGCACCGGCAGGATAAAGGACGGGGAGACAGACAGTTCATCAATTCCCATTTCGACAAAGGTTTCGGTCAGAGAGGTGTCCGCGCCGAGTTCCCCGCAGATGCCGACCCAGGCGCCGCCTCGGTGTCCGTTTTCGATGACCATCCGGATTGATCGAAGCACAGCCGGGTGATGGGGATCATAAATGCTGTCCAGCTTCGGATTCTGCCGGTCGATCGCCAGGGTGTACTGGGTCAGATCGTTGGTACCGATGCTGAAGAAATCCACTTCCTTCGCCAGCTCTTCACTGATCCAGACGGCAGCCGGCGTCTCGATCATGATGCCGACTTCGACGTCCTTATACGGGATATTCTGCTCGCGGAGCTCCGTTTTTACTTCTTCAAGAATCCGTTTGCTCTCCAGCACTTCCTGCACGGAAATGATCATCGGGAACATAATGGAGATGTTGCCGAACGCGCTTGCCCGCAGAAGTGCGCGCAGCTGTGTGCGGAAGATTTCCTGCCGGTCCAGGCAGATGCGGATCGCGCGGTAGCCCATGGCAGGATTGTCCTCTTTTTCAAGATTGAAATAATCCACCTGCTTGTCAGCGCCGATATCCAGTGTCCGGACAACGACTTTTTTGCCGGCCATGTTCTGGGCAACCATTTTGTAGGCCTTGAACTGCTCTTCCTCAGTCGGAAAGGTATCGGATTCCAGATAGAGGAATTCGCTCCGGAACAGGCCGATCCCCTCGCCGTCGTTTTGCAGCACCTGGGCGACATCGGAAACGCCGCCGATGTTGGCATACAGGTGAATTTTTTTGCCGCTTCCGGTGATGGTCTCTTTCCCGCGGAGTTCTCTTAAAAGCTGCTGTTTTCGCTCATCATCGCGCATTTTCGCGCTCATCTTCTCCAGCGTCGTCTCATCCGGGTCGATAATCACAGTTCCGGTATAACCGTCCACGATGGCTGTCTTACCGGCCCATTCTTCCCGGATGTCGATACCGATCACCGCGGGAATATTCATCGTGCGGGCCAGGATAGCCGTATGGGAATTGGAAGATCCATGGCGGGTCACGAAAGACAGAATTTTGGATTTATCCATCTGCACGGTCTCGCTGGGAGCCAGATCGTCCGCCATCAGGATGACAGGCTCGCCAAGAGCATGCATATCCGTGCCGGTCCCGCACAATACCGCGACCAGACGTTCCGAGATGTCCCTCACATCCGCCGCGCGCGCCTGCATATAGGCATCGTCCATCTGCGCGAACATTTCCGCAAAATTATCTCCGGTCGCCGCGACCGCATATTCCGCATTAATGAGCTCCCCGCGGATCATATTATAAATGGAGTCCAGATAATCCTCGTCCTCCATCATCATCTTATGGACTTCAAAAACAGCCGCATTGTCCGCCCCCCACTTCTTTCAGTGCTTTTTCATAGATCTGATCCAGCTGGGCGAGCGCAGTCTCTTTTGCGGTATTGAAGCGGACGATTTCCGCCTCCGCATCTTCAACATGCCGTCTTTTTACCTGTGTTTCCTTTTTCTGATAGAAAAAAACCTTCCCAATCGCAATTTTATTAAAAATTGTTTTGCCCTGATATTGTTCCATGAGAGAACCCCCTTCTTATGAATCTTCCACACCGTCCAGGCGATGCGGCGTGGAAGAGATGCTGTATCTATGAAGGTACCTGAACAGTTACGAAGTCATTTACAGATTTTCCGAGAAAAATGTCTGCAGACCGGCGATCGCCGCATCCTCGTCCTCACCGTCCGCCTCGATCGTTACGGTAACGCCTTTCTTTACGCCAAGGCTCATGATCATCATCAGTTTGGTGGCATTTACTTTTCTGCCGTTTGCGTTGATGGAGATCGTGGAGGTGTATTTCTTCGCCTCTTTTACCAGCTCTCCAGCCGGGCGTGCGTGGATACCGAGTTCGTCTGTGATGGTGTAGTCAAATGTCTTCATAATATTTTTTTCCTTTCTTTTCTGATTATTTGTTTGTATTCCAATTTACGAAAGCTGCTCAAGTACCCAGTCGACATCCTTTGTCGTCTTCAGGATCTCCAGACGTTCTTCATCCTCAAGCATGGTACAGAGCTTTGCAAGCAGATCCAGATGTTCATCACCGATTCCTGCGATGCCGAAGATCAGCTGTGCCTTTTCCTCTCCAAAATCAACGCCTTCCGGATACTGGAGAAAAACAATGCCGGTCTTCTTTACAGTTCCCTTTGCCTGTGTGGTGCCATGCGGGATCGCCACACCCATGCCCATATAGGTAGTGGTCAGTTTTTCGCGTTCCTGCATTGCTTCCACATAATTGTGCCCGACATAACCAAGTTTTTCAAGAAGTTCACCGGCCGCCCGGATGGCTTCCTCCTTGCTCACCGGCTTCAGGCCAAGCCGGATACCGTCTGCGATGATCACCTGCTTTTTCTCAAAGGGTGTGTCTTCTTCTGCGGCAGAAGCTGCTTCGCCGGCGGAAGCATTCGGCGCGTTTGTCCCGGATGGTGTGTTTACAGACGGGGCGCTTTCAGCTGCCGCGGCTTCTTTCACTGCGTCCGCATTTACGGCGCCGGCAGTGGTCAGCTGCGCGTAAAGCTCGTCCAGCGCCGGGTCTGCAAGAAAGTTCCCGATGGTGATCAGCTGTGCCTGCGGCGCGGATTTTTGTGCGCGGGCCGCCAGCGTCGTCTGCACAACCGCGATATCGCAGTCGCCGGGGATGTTATCTACTGAAGTATTCGTCACCCTGATGTCCGGTCGGACGTCTTTGATGCGGTTACGGAATTTCGTTGCGCCCATCGCCGAAGACCCCATGCCTGCATCACATGCGAAAATAATCTTCTTCACTGCGGCGGAATCCGCGAGCTTTTCGTTTGCCGGTACCGCTGCTGTCTGCCCTTTGGATTCCGCTTTCATCGATGCCACCTGACCCTGCGCTGCCTCCAGGCTCTTTTCACCCGCCATGCGCACGATCGGAGCGGCGATAACGAAGGAGACGCCTGTTGTGAGCAGAACACCGATGATGACCTTAAGCATATCCGAACCGGGCGTCATCATCAAATAGGCAATGACAGAGCCGGGGGAAGCGGGTCCTACCAGGCCGCATCCGGTAATGCTGAACCAGAAAATAGCGGCCATATTACCCACGATCGGCGCGATAATGACGATCGGGTTCATCAGGATATACGGGAAATAGATCTCATGAATACCGCCGAGCAGATGGATGATCACTGCGCCCGGAGCGGAATCCTTTGTCGCCTTATCCTTGCAGAAAAACATATAGGCCAGCAGAACGCCCAGTCCCGGTCCGGGGTTGGTTTCCAGCATGTACATGATGGATTTCCCTGCTTCGGCAGCCTGCGCCGTCGCGATCGGCGTGAACACGCCATGATTGATCGCATTATTCAGGAAAAGCACTTTTGCCGGTTCAAGCAGGATCGAGACGAGCGGAAGCAGATTGTTATTGATCAGGACGTTGACCCCCGCAGTCAGAACAGAAAGGATCGCGCTCATGACCGGTCCGATCAGAACATAGCCAAGCATTGCCAGCAGCATACCGATGATACCGACAGAAAAGTTATTGATCAGCATCTCAAAGCCAGCGGGCATATGGCCATCCATCGCCTCATCAAACTTTTTGATGCAAAAGCCCGCAAGCGGTCCCATGATCATGGCCGCCATCAGCATTGTCACATCCGTGTTGCTCATGATCGCACCGATGACAGCGATCGCGCCCGCCACGCGTCCCCGCTCCCCGCCGACCATATAGCCGCCGGTGGAGGCGATCAGAATGGGGATCAGATAGGTAAGCATGGGGCTGACCATGCTGTTGAATCCTTCATTTGGAATCCATCCGGTATCGATAAACAATGCGGCAAGAAAACCAAACGCGATCAGAGCGCCGATATTCGGCATCACCATCGCCGATAAAAATTTACCGAAGCTTTGTACCTTTGCTTTCATTTCATTCTCCTTAAAATAATGGCTGATCGGCTCTGGTCTGCTGTCAATACGGTGATGTTGATCCTACAGAACCGTGACTTGTTGTTCCCTGCATTTTGCAAGAAATTCTTCCGGCAGGTTCCCGTCAGATACGATGATGTCCACATCGGAAAGCCGGCTGAAGCGGAAACTGCATTTTACATTTATTTTTGAGGAATCCATCAGCACAATGACCTGATCCGCCTGCCGGATCGCTGTCTGTTTTAAAATGGCTTCCTCACTGATCCCGCAGGTAAAGCCCGCAGAAAAATCAAACCCTGTTGTCCCCAGAAACGCCTGGTCGAAATTGACGCGTTCGAGCTCACGAACCGCAAGGCTGCCGAATACACTCTGACTGAAGCGGTTCAGCTGTCCGCCCGGGATCATGACAGTCGGCCGGGAAAGATCCTTTAACTCAGCGGCACAGCTTAAGCCTGTCGTGTAGATCAGGTCCGCCTGATCGGGGATCAGCTTCGCGAAAGCGGTCGTGGTGCTCCCGGAATCAAGAAAAAGACTTGTCCCTTCATGAAGCAAAGTGAGCGCCTTCTGAGTGATGACCTGCTTTTCGGCAATATTCTGGTATGCTTTGCTGCTCAGCAGCCCGTCGGTGCCAAAGATCGTCTGCACAGACTTTGCGCCGCCGTGGATACGAAGAATTCTCTTTGCCTCATCCAGCGTCTTTAAATCCGTGCGCAGCGTCATCTCCGATACGTCCGGAAATGCCTCCCTGATCTGCGCAAAACTCACCGTGCCACTTTTATTGATCAGTTCTACAATTGCGTTTCTGCGTGTTTCCATCGCTTCCATTTTATATTTCCTCCTGTATCTTTTTCTTCTGTTACAGCAGCCGGCCGCCCGCAGAGCCTGCTTTTTCGAAAATGCGCATTCGCAGGATCTGCCGCGTCTGCCGCATACTGTGTAATCGTCAGCAGACGTCTGCCGCAAACTATGGTTCGCGGATATAAAGCGTGCCCGCCCAGAGAGATCAGGAGAAAATCAGATCAGAAAAGGATGCGATCGGCACACTTTATTCTGTTATAAAATTCGCCAGCAGATATTCCTCCGCGTCCGGGCACCAGAGGCCGTTGTTCGCATCAACAATATCCGCCAGGACAATCAATCTGGCGTCATGCTCCGCCTCACCTTTCGCGCGCAGATCCGTCAAAGCGGTCAGCGGCATGGTAAGATGGGTGTAGATCAGTTTCTTGCCTCCCGGAATCTTCGGAAGATTCAGCGTTGTTTCTGCGGCTGCGTCCAGTCCGCCAATGTGTGTCACCATAACAGCCGGGTTGATACGCCCTTCCGCGGTCAGACGCAGGGATTCGATCATGTCGTCGGTATTGCCGCCGGTCGTACCCATGACATGGGTCGAATTGTAATGAACATCGTAAAAATTCATTGTCGCAGAAAACTGTGTGTCTGTCGGCCCCGCAAAGAAATTCAGGCAGCCGTCGCGTCCGAGGATCGCGCTGCACTGTGTGACCACAGAAGCGACCGGAGCATAGCAGAGCACATCATCAAACCCTGTTCCGCCGGAAATGGCACGAAGCTCTGCCACCGGATCCTCACAGCTTCCGGTGTTTACAAAACGCAGATCGATGCCGTCCTTCGCCGCCTCTGCAGGCGGGAACAGAGAAGCCGCGCGATCCAGACGCTCCTGATTCAGGTCCGTGACCACGATCATGGATGGGCGCACATCGCGGTGCAGCGCGTAAGTCAGCGCCCCCAGTCCCATCGGACCGGCACCGGCCATGATCGCCAGCTTCCCGCCCTCTTTGATTCCCATATAGTGCGTATAAACGCCCATCTTTGTGTGATAAGCGGCATTGAACGCTCCAATGCTGCAGGACATCGGTTCCGCAAGGGACGCCTCATAATATGCGCGGCCTTTGTACTCCAGCAGGCAGCCAAGCTCCATCACCTCAGCCGGAATCACGCAATAGGTGGTATCTCCGCCGAAAAACTCATAGGAATATCCCGGGCTCCACATCGTACCCTTGTAGTTCAGCGCCGGCTGCAGGGTAAACTTCATACCCGGCCTGAACTGTTCCTGATGATTTCTGCCGACCTTTACGATATCTCCGGCGAATTCATGTCCCATGATCGCCGGATGCTCCGCTACATCTTCATGAACGCGTTTGTGAGCCGCGCCCAGAATCGCGCATTTGTAGGTCGACATACAAATGCTGTCTGACACGACCCGGACCAGGATCTCATCATCCGTAATCTCCGGAAGTTCAAATTCCTCCAGTCTCAGGTCATTTGCTGCGTGAAGCCTTACGCCTCTTGCTTTCATAACAAAAGCTCCTTTCTTATAATAATGAAAATTTACAGGGATTGCAACTGTTACTATGACAATTCATATTACCGCTTTTTATCCGACAGAAAGGATTTCCTGTCGAATAACTATGACAGACCGCAAAATGAGGAACTATAGACAGTGATAGACCACTTTCGGTATCAGCTCCTCGATAACGCTGTACTCTGCTGCCTGCGTCCCACTGCACATCACATTCGCAGCTCCGGTCGCGGTAGAGAGACAAACCGCATCTGCCAGGCTCAGTCCGCGCTCCTCCGCCACGGCGAGCGCTGCGACCACGCTGTCTCCGGCGCCGACTGTGCTGCCGACCGGTACGCGCAGACCTTCCGCATAGATGATCCCATCCGCGGTCACATACAGTGCTCCCGCGCCACCCATGGATACGACGATTTTCTGTATCCCGTACTGCGCCATCAGCTCCCGCGCCGCTTTTGCAAGTTCTCTCGGGCTGGAGAGAGGAGTGCCCATCAGCTCCGAGAGCTCGCGGTCATTTGGCTTGATCAGATACGGGGATGCGTTCAATCCCGCTTTCAGCAGATCGCCGTCCGCGTCCAGGAAGACCTTTGCGCCTTTTCCTGAGATGGCCTTTGTCCAGGTAAAATAGGTATCCGCGGGAGAACCCTTTGGCATACTCCCTGAGATCACAACAATCGCATCCGGCGTGACCCGCTCAAGCAGCCGCTGCAGCATCTCATCCAGAACTTCTTCTGAGACGATCACACCGGGTTCATTGATGTCGGTGTTCGTATGCTCCACCGGATCAATGATCTTCAGATTTGTGCGCGTTTCCCCGTCCACAAAGGTAAAATCCGTCTCAAGCCCCATCTGCGCAAGGGAGCTCTGGATCGACTGCCCGGTATGGCCGCCGAGCACCCCGACAGCTACGCTCGTCCCGCCGAGCTTCTGAATGACCTTTGAGACATTGATGCCTTTCCCTCCGGGATCCGTACGCATCTTTACGATGCGGTTCACCGTATCCGCTTTCAAAGAAGGAATCTCAACCGTCTTGTCCAGCGCCGGATTTAAAGTAACCGTAAAAATCATATCACCCCTCCTTTTTAAATCAACAATTCTATTGCTTTCGTTTCAAAACTTTATGGATAGAAAATAACATGTTTTTCCGCAGAACGCAAGTACTTTTTTATAATTTTTTCAAAAAAAGATTGACAAATTTTTGTCGAAATGACAAGTGATTTGGTTTTTGATTGTTGAAATAACAGTTTAAAAACATAAAATGCACCCTGGCGGATTCGTCATATGGCGGACTGCGGAATGTGTCTTTTACGCTGAAAGAGTTTTGCCTCACTACCGAATAAACTCCCAGTAGTGAGGCACTCTTTAACATTTTTTATCTTTTAATAATCTGTTGCCGGATTGTATTGCAAATCGAGCGGGAATTTCATCTTTTCTTTTTATCCAAAAACGGACACTGCCATCAGCACCGCGCATCCCAGCACAAACACGGCCATGCCGGCATTCCCATAGACCGTTCGGAATTTTGTGCCCTTCGGAAGCTCCATCTCCGCCTGTGTGAAGGACACGCGCCTCCAGCTGCGGCAAAACAGCACCAGCCCCACGATCGCGGATACTAACAGCACGATCACATAGCCGCCGTATAAGGCCAGCTGCATCAGCAGCGGTTCAATGGCTTCAAACGAAAGCGTTTCCAGATTTTCAAGGTTTTCCAGTGCAGACAGATCCAGCATATTAAGCAATGCAGAGGGCACGATGCTTCCCAGAAAATTGATACCCATGTGCAACCCCGCCGAATAACGCAGCTTTCCGGTCTTCAGATAGATGTATCCAAACAGCAGTCCCAGCGCGAACGCATAGAAGAACTGCGTAAAGTTCCCGTGAAAAAGTCCGAACATCAGAGCCGAGGTAACGATCGCCAGCTTTTCCCCGTAACAGCTCATCCGGTCAATCAGCTGCCTGTGGAACACATATTCCTCAATCAGCGGAGCCAGGATCACCATAAAGAGAATTTTCAGTACCAGCGAATCTGCCAGCGCGTAAGTCGTGATAGCCGCTTCCGCCGATGTGCCGGTCAGCGCGCTGATCGCAGCGGTGACAAGGTTGCCGAGGATATTGCCCGCATACATCAGGAAGATGGCGATAAATACAGTGCGCACAAGCTGACCGGGTTTCATTGAATGTTTTTCTTTGTGGCTCCCTCCAGGTTTTTTATAGCTTTCTGTGTTGTCTCTTTCATCTGCATCGATATCCTTTTTTGCCGGGATGTTTTCATCGCTAATATCGTCTGTATCAAACCAGCCTTTTCTCACATACATGGATTCAAAACAATCTGGCACGCGGCGGAAAATCAGCAGTCCTACCGGCACCGCGATCACATACAGGGGCGCAAAGGTGCAGACCCACAATCCCCACGAGGTCGAAAGCCATTCCGGAAAGAGCATCGCAGCGGCGATCTGCAGTACAGACGCGATCGCCAGTATCGCGAAGCAGCCGAAGCCGAGGGTGGAAAAAGTTTTGCGGGCGTTGTTAAGAATATCTTTTTTCCCGTTCCCCGGATTTTCATGTGCAGCGAAATCTGACGCTTCCTCTGCCAGATCCTGTGAAATCATGTTTTGGGAATCCATATTCTTCGAAAAATCGTCTTTGATAACAGCTTCTTTGGCAGCTTCTTTCTGAATCGATTTCATCCGCGCCGGTTTCTCTTTTGAATCCACAAACAGCGGCGTCAGCGCCAGAAAGACCGCGCCAAGTCCGATGTTGATTACGGCCGCCGCCACCGCGGCGATCACCACCTGATCAAAAACAATTCCGATCGCCATGGCCGCCACATCCGGCAGCAGTCCGAAGTAAATGAACATGATCTGCACGATCTGTTTTACCAGTTTTCCGGCGGAGACCGGTACGGAAAGATTGATGAACGCGCCGGTAGTCGTTCCGTAAAAATCAATCGAGAGGATAAACGGAATCCACGCCAGTATATAAAGCGGATTGACCCGGAAAACCGCTTCCGTGAGGATCAGCGCCGGAATCAGGTCAAGCAGGCAGTTGACCGTTCCTCCCAGGATCGACCAGAGCAGCTTTTTCTCCGTGCTCTCCGGTATCATCCGGAAGAAATCTTTGGACGTGTCCTCCTCCAGCGGATTCCCCAGTGTGCGCCAGAACGCGAGCGCGGACAGTGTAAGAACCACCGGCAGGAACCGGAAAACATCCGTCCCGGCACCGCCCTGCAGATATCTGCACAGCGCCGCCACTCCCGCCGCCGCGACCAGATAGAAATCCGCAGTTTTCGTAAAAATTCCCAGATGCGCGAACCGGAAACGGTTGTACAGGCTGCGGAAGAAAAAGACATTCGCCCCGCTTCCATAACGCATGCCGTCCCGGCGGATTTTTTCGCTCCGGTCCTTTTTGCGTTTTACAAACCCGGTGCTTTTCTCCGCCTGTGTCACTTCCAGCAGTTCGGCGGTCTCTTCTGATTTCGCCATCGCGTCCTCATAAAAATCCGCTTTGATGCTCCATATAATAAGGATGAGCACCGCACATCCCGCAAGCAGCGCGGCCAGACACAGCAGCGCATGCTTTGTATTCCCTGCAATTGAAAACATGCAGAGCCCCTTCAGCCAGCCCCAGAACGGAATCCAGCGCGTCCATTTATGATTGAAAAATGCTGCAGCCGCAGAAAAATGATCAGAGCCATACGATCTGCTGCTAAGGAAAAACGCAGCCGCCACCACGAGTACCAGAGCGTAGACCCCTTTTCGCAAATACGGCTTCATACCGGTATGCGTCGCCGCCAGCGTATAAAACAGGACCTGAATCAGCTTGCCGATCACCAGTGTGAAGATCCAGACCAGAATGATCGCGACCGCGCCCCGGATACCAAGCCCGAGGTTCAACACCAGATTCGGAAGCTGTAACATCACATATACACTGGAAATCACAAGCGCGCCAATCTGCGTCATCAGCCGGAACAACAACACGGACTGCGGCTTCATCGGCGACGCAAACAGCAGGTTCACATCTGCGGGCAGAAAGATGCTGCTGCCGGTTTTATCCGCGCTGATCATCTCAAACAGAAATACCGCAAGAATGATGCCGCCAACGATCAGTTCAATCAGGTCAGAGGTCGCATCTCCATTTTCCACAGACATAGCAGACATATCTTCTGTGTCTGAGCCAGCAGAACCCACGCTGATGGCATATTCACCGTCTTCTGCCGTCATTTCCGCTGCAATTTCCGACGTTTCCTCTGTCTCATCTTCCGCAACTTCACTTAAAATGCCCGCGCCCACTCCAATGAGTCCGCCGAACAGTGCGCAGACGAGGAAAAAGATCAGCACCCAGGTTTTAAACAGCTTGCGAATCTGGTTCACAAAGGAGTGCAGCGCATAGTAACCATAAAGTCTCATCTCTTCCGGTCCTCCTCCGTGCCTTCTCCTCGCAAATCGTTTCCTCCATAGGCAGTATTGTAAGCAGTATTGTTTTTCATGTCCTGTCCCGATTCACTATCCCGCTTTCCTGCATCCTGCCCCGATCTGCCTCCCCGGCTTCCGGCGGCCTGCTCCGCTTCGTCTTTATTTTCCGTCATATCGAAAAAAAGCTGCTCCAGACTCCTTCCGTCCGCTGCCAGCTCATCGCGCGTCAGATTCGCCTGAATCTTTCCTTCCTTCATAATGATGGTCCGGTCCCAGAGCATATCCACACTGTCAATCATATGGGTACTGACCAGGATCGTCTTCCCCTCCTGCCGCATTTCCTCAATCAGAAGCTTTAATTCCTTGATCGCGTGCGGATCCAGCCCGATCATCGGCTCATCCAACAGCAGCATCTGCGGATCCGGCAGCAGTCCCAGGCAGATATTCAGCTTCTGCTGCATTCCCTTCGAGAGCTCGTCACCGAACTTTTTACGTTTGTCGGTCAGCTCAAACCGCTCAAACAGTTCTTCGATTCTCGCTTTATAGCCTCGCCCTGCGCTTCCGCCCAGCTTATACGCCCGTGCGATAAATTCCATATGCTCGGACACCGTCAGGTTCGGATACAGCGAGGGCATCTCCGGTATGTAGCCGAGCAGGCGACGTGCCTCCGGTGTTTTATTAGAAAAATCCTTTACTGTTATCTCGCCCTCATATTTCAGAAAACCAATCATTGCCTTGATGATCGTACTTTTCCCGGCACCGTTCGGTCCGAGCAAAACAGTCACTGTCCCCGGATCCAGATGAAAACTCAGATCGTCGCAGGCCAGTACCTTGCCGTATTTCTTGGTCACATGAGATACATTCAACATTTTTCTCTTCTCCTCTAATGTATTCCCGCCTTTACAGCAGGTATTTTTCTTTTCTCACTATAAATGGACACTGCATACAGAGCAACCAGAAAATTCTGATCTTTTCCTTAAGATTATGTAAAACTCATAACTCAGTTCACCTGCTGCGTCCGCATAAGTCCCCAGGCTCCTCCGAGCGCCAGAAGAAACGCCAGTGCTCCCACGACCGGCCACAAACCGGACGGAACCGCCGTGATCACACCCGCAATCCCCCGAAACAGTCCCGGAATTTCCTTCTCCGGCTCAAAAATCGCATCCATCACCCACTGCATTCCAAACCAGAACATCATCCATAGGATGAAAAATACAATTCTCACGCTCTGCCCGAACCGGTTGCACAGCGTCCCAAAAAGTGCGGCTGCCGCAGGCAGGCCAGGCACAGCCGCTATACCATACCGCAACAGGATCGGGAAGATGGCAAATTCCGGTTCCTCCATCGGATACAACCGGACATTCAGTGCGTCCTCCGCAGCAGCCAGCGCCAGTACAATTACCATTCCGCATGCGCTCAGGATCAGATGATTTAAAAGTACAGACACAAAGAATTCTTTTCTTGTACAGCCAAGAGAAATCTGTGTGTGAAACTGCGACGTATAATCCTCCCCAAAATTCGCAAACAAAAATACGGTGCCCGCAAAAGCCGCAAGAATAGTCGCAAGCGGAAACGTCCCCTCTCCTTCATCAATTACAAACCTCATCAAAATGGCGAGAAGGAGCATACCCGCCAGATAGAAGCCCAGTTCGAACAGCAAAACTGTCCGGCATTTGTTTTCACTGATCTGAAACTGATTTTTGATTGCTTTTTTCATCGTGATCATATTGAAATCCTCTCCGTAGTCCCGCCCCGCGCACAGCGCATCAAAATGGGCTTTTATCTGCGCACTTCTATTTTTCGCAGTCCCCTCAGACTCACCGCTCCGGCAGCCGCATAAAGGGCAAGACCGATCACCGGCATCAGGGGAGAACGCATCCATTTCAGAACATTCTGATTAAAAATCGATGCCTCACCCTCCAGCCCCGCCATCAGACCGCAGAAAAAGGCAAAGCCCCCGGCAAACACGGCATTGAAAATCATTCCGAGAGTTCTGTTTCGTATGGATACCATGCCAAAATAGATTCCGATCAGAGCCGCAAATGTCTCAGCGGCAAAGATCAGCGGCAGCCATTCCATCCAAAATGTTCCCACCCCAAACACGGAAAAAAGCCCGGCGGTTCCAAACACAGCCAGTATCACCACGCCCTCACAGAGCCACATGCTCAAAGCAGTCAGCCGTCTCGTGACGTTCATGGAAATCATCGTCGCAATGATATTGTTAAAAAGGACTGTCGGGCAGATCCATACGATTACGCCGCCCGCAAGCAGCAGGTAAGGCGGAAAATCTTCCAGCAGCGCTGCGGCCATCTTCCATGACAGAGGCCAGCCACCGCCCGCTTCTCCTCTCACAATCGGCACGAACAGATCCCAGATTACCGTGACGAGCAGCGCGTATCCAATCATCTGCAGGCAGCGTCCGCCAAAATAGCAGACTATGCGCAGTGTGCGGGACGTTCCCACGATTTCTTTTTTTGTCGTATTCTTCCTTCTGTTTCGTGACTCCGCCCCAAAATGATTCTCAGCATTCATTTGCTATTTCCCCCCACTCACATCCCAGTATTCTCCACTCGTAACGGTTCAGTAATAGTTACCTCCGCTCAATGCTCCTCGCCGCACAGCGCCACAAACAGCTTCTGCAGACTCACCTTCTGAACTGTCACAGCCGCGTTCCGCGCGAAGCGCATTTGTATGGACGCGGCGTTCTGCCGCTCATTTTTTCCTGCATCGTCCGGCTTCGGCTCTAAAATCGTCACGCTCTTGCTGTGGCCCAGCCGTTCTGCGTGGTACTGTGTGTACCCCGCGGTCGCGCGATCCACCTCATCCTCACGTCCGCTCACGCACCAGGCACGCTCCAGCAGTTCCTCCAGATTCTCTTTTAAAAGGATTTTCCCTTCATCCAGCAGGATCACTTCCTCAAAAATGTCCGCTGCTTCCTCAATAATATGAGTCGAGATCACAAACGTCCGGCCGGTCTCAGTAAATTCCTCCAGCAGAAGCTGATAAAACTTCTCCCTCGCGACAACATCCAGCCCCGCAACCGGTTCATCCAGAAACGTGAACTCCGCCCCGCTCGCGAGCGCCACAACAATCGTCACCATTGAAAGCATACCTTTGGACAGCTTACTGATCTTTTTCTTCGTATCCAGCCCAAACTCCGCTACAAGGTGATCCGCCATCTTCTGATTCCAGTGCGGAAGGAACAGTGAAGCGATCTTCAGATACTCTTTCACCTTCATCGTATTTGCGCTGTTTCCGACCATCTGATTCAGCTCCCGCGAAAAGCACAGATGCGAGAGCGCTTTCGGATTTTCCCAGACCGGCTCACGGACAACCGCAGACAGCGGTCTCATTTTTACGATATTCGATCCGTTCCCGGCACCGCTGCTCTTCCCCTGCAAACCATCCGGCCTCGCATCGTCAGGAGAAACCTCCACTGTCACTGTCCCCTCCGTCGCCGGATTCTGCGAGCTTAAAATAGACAAAAGCGTCGTCTTTCCGGCACCGTTGCGCCCGATCAGACCGTAGATCTTGCCCTGCTCCAGTTCCAGATCAATACCGTGAAGCACTTCCTTCTCCCCGTATCGCTTCACGACCCCGGATGCCACAATCTTGCTCATACCATTTTCTCCTCCATATTCCCCCGTATTTATCCCGCTGTGTAACTGTTCAGTACCTTCACAGTTACGCAGGGAAAATCCATTTAAAATCGTGTCTCCGCTGCCGCTTCGGTCGGCGCTAAGCGAACGTCCACTGGACGTTCAGCGCCGCGATGGGATTTTCCCTTGCAATATTTACGTTTCATACGCACCTCGCAGCAAGTGCGAGGTACTGTCCTGAATAATTATCCCGCTGCTTTATTATTCTCTTTCGTATAAGGATTTCCCTCGGCGCCGTCTTCCTGTATCATCATGATCAGTTCTTCTCTGGTGATGCCAAGGCTGGCTGCCTCCGCCATCAGGCGTTTTACATAGTCATCATAGAAGTTTTTCTTCCGCTTCTCCATGATCTTCTTTTTCGCTCCCGACTGAACGAACATCCCGATTCCCCTTTTTTTGTAAAGGATACCCTCATCTACGAGCAGGTTCACGCCTTTCGCCGCCGTTGCCGGGTTGATCGAGTAAGCTTTCGCCAGCTCATTCGTGCTGGGCACCCGCTCTTCCTCCAGAAGAATATCCCGCAGGATGTCGTTCTCTATCATTTCCTTAATCTGAATGTAAATGGATTTTTCCTGTGAAAGGATTTCATTCATTTACCCACTTCCTTTCATAGCCCCGTCCTGCGCGCAGCGCATTTATATGGGCGGGGTATTATCATACGCCAATATATGTTCGTTGGTTCATTACTTGTGTAATGAACCATATCACCAAAGATATATTCTGTCAAGAAGTTTTTCACAAGTTTCCCATATTAACCGAGTAGGGAGACTTGCCCGGCTCTGCGCATAAAAAAACCGTTGGACCTTCATTTATCATCCAACGGTTTCGACATATATAAGCGGTTCATTTATCTTACAAAAATGCCATAATTCTGCCTTTCATCAATTATCAACTCTGTGCATAATTGCCCGCTAAAATCCTTTCCCGAAGTTCTCTGCCTGCTTCTCTTGCATCTGAATCCGCTACACCAAATCTTCTTTTTTCTTCTATGTCTATCAGTTTTTCTCTCAGTTGTAATTGCATTTCTCTTTGGTTAAAAGCATTGATATCCATGACGACAAGATCTCCCTGATTATACTACCTCTATATTCGATAATCAACCTAAACAAGAAAATGAACCATATCCAAATGTATTCTTTTTGTAACTGTTCCGTTCCTTAATAGTTACTTCCTTTCTTGCTACAGCATCCGATACCGCGCCAGACATGCCAAGATTTCCTGCCGTCTCACTGCTGCGGCAGCGCCCGCCCCGTAATTTTTCGGAGTGACAGACAGGATCCCTTCTTTCTCGATTTTCTGTGCCGCCTCCTCCGCGAGGGCGGCGGCAGTCTTTTTGCCGTCTGCCATGCGGTCTAAAATGTACTGCATCAGATAAGCCAAAGCAGCGGTCTGGCTTTCATCGACGATCTGCTCCAGATAGCGCAGATCAATCTCCGTCTTGTCCAGACTTAAAGTGTCCCATCCGTGCGTGCGCGCCTTTTCGATCTGTTTTGCGCGAACCGGCTTTTTCAGCCAGGAAGCAGAATTCGCGGCAATGCTGACCTGATGTTCCGCATTTTTCTGCTGCCCGCAGATCTCCTTTGCGCGCGCCGTGACGTCTTTTGCCACATAGCAGTCCATCTGCAGCACAGTGTCCGCTACTGCCAGATAATCGCCCGAACTGCCCACGACCAGAATCGTCGATACGCCAAGGTCTTCATACAGACTGCGAATGCTGCGGACGAACGGCCTGATCGGCTCCTTTTCATCGGAGACAAGCTGCGCCATGCGCTCATCACGCACCATAAAATTGGTCGCCGAAGTATCTTCATCAATCAAAAGAAGATGGCTTTCCGCCGCCAGCGCTTCGACTGTGTTCGCCGCCTGGGATGTGCTGCCGCTTGCGTTTTCCGTGGAAAACCGGGCCGTGTCTGCTCTGGTTGGCAGGTTATTGATAAACATGGAAATATCCGTCTCATGGATACAGCGTCCCTCTTCCGCGCGCAGCTTGAACGCACTTTGATCCGTGATGACCAGCTCCCGGCCGTCCCCGGCAATATGATTGTAAACGCCGCGTTCCAGCGCCTTTAAAAGAGTTGATTTCCCGTGAAATCCGCCGCCCGCGATCACCGTGACGCCCTTTTTGATCCCCATGCCGCGCACGCTTCCGCGATGCGGCAATTCCAGCGTCACCGCCAGAGATTCCGGGCTTTCGAATTTTACTGCAGCCCCGCCCTGCGCACTGCGCATTTTCATGGGCGGGGCGTCCTGCCCTCGCCGGGTGGCATCCTCGCCCTCCGGGCGGGATATCCGCTGAGCTTGGCGAGGGGGCGCTTCCATACTTTTCATCGGCCGCTGCGACACGCCGCTCTCCCGCGGCAGTACCGAACCGTCCGCCACAAAAGCCACAAGCCCCAAACCGTCCAGTGCGTCCCGTATGTACTGCTGGTCGTCCGCCAGCTCTACGACTGCATCAAGCTCCCGCTTCATCTGCGGATTAAAATGAAACGTTTTCTCCGCCGCCTCCGGCAGGAAATCAAAGAGGATCTTCTCCAGCTCGCCTGCCGCGATCGTGCGTCCGAACGCCGGAAATCCGACCTCGATCCGCGCCTCTATTTCATTTGCAGAAATGCACATCGCGGTGCGCTCCAGGATTTCCTGCCCTGCACGGCAGGCCGTGACGAGACCGCTCTTTCCCGAGCCATGTCCCGCGCGGCCACTATTTCCATTATAATCCCGCGCCTGCTCGTCTCTTCTGCCTCTGTCCTCTCTGTTTTCACGGTTTCCTCTGTAGTTCTGACCGGATTCCGGTCTTCCGCCCTGTCGTCCGGATCGTGCCGAAAAGGCTTCTGTGTCCTGCCGAAATGCCGGGCGTGACGTCGATTCCGCACGCAGATTCCGGTGCAGACGCCGCAGCAGATAATCCTCCGCCGCAATCCGGCGGTGGCGGTTTTCAAAATACTGTGGCGCGATATTTCCCCGATTATGATAGATGATCCGCACCCGCGACGGCGTCGCGAACGGATCTCCCTGCACATGGTCGATTGCAAGGCGGTAGGCGCCAAAGTCGTATTCGCCCTCCAGCACCTTGTACGCCTTGTATCCTTTGTGGTCAATTTCTCTTAACTGTCTTCTTAAGTCGTGCCCCGCGCGCAGCGCATCTGCATGGGCACGACGTTCTGCCGCCGAGCCTGACGAGGGGGCGTTTCCATTCTCCGCCTGTGAACGCATCATTTTTCCCACCTGCTTCGAATTTCATCCAGCATCTCCATCACGCGGATCGTGTGCGCATGCGGCATCTCCTCGCACTCCAGCTTTCCCGCCTCGATCGCACGCTTGCAGGCAAGCACCTCGTATTCGTAGCCCGTAATCTGCTCTGGCTGCGGAATCGTCTCTACCAGCTCATATTCATTGTTGTAAATGCGGATTTCTTCAAAATTGTTGGTGTTTTCCACCTCTATACGGCCTTCCGTTCCAAAAATGATCCCGCGGCGGTCTGAGACTGCTTCCATCGTGTTGAACAGTCCCGCGATCGTTCCGTTCGGATATACGAGATTAACAAACTCGGACTTGTCCACACCCGTCTCGTGAAGCACCATCGAAGTCGAAAGACTCTGAATGTCGTCGCCCAGTACCCAGGTCGCAAAATTCAGCGTATACACACCAAGATCAAGCAGCGCACCTCCGGCCAGGTCCGGACGCACCATGCGCTCCTTGTTCAGAAGAGAATATCCCAGATTCGCGGTCAGGCCGACGATTTTGCCGATGCGGCCGCCGCCCGGACGGTTTTCCCCCGCCACGACGTTTTTGTTTTTCCCACAGTTGCCTGTAGCAACATCACCTGCCGATGCAACCGGATTCCAGGTGAATGCGTCTTCCCCAAACAACAGCTCCCTTACCTTCCTCGACTGCGGTGTATAGCGTGTCCACATCGCCTCGGTGATAAAGACCTTTTTCTCATGAGCCAGCTCCAGCACTTCCCGCGCCTGCGCCGCATTCTGTGTGAACGCTTTCTCACACAATACCGGCTTTCCGTGATTGATACACAGCTTTGCGTGCTCGCAGTGATGCGAATGCGGTGTCGCGATATAAACCAGCTCCACCTGATCATCGCACAGCATTTCCTCATAGCTCCCATAGGATTTATCCGCGCCGTATTTTTCGGCAAATGCCTTTGCCCGCTCACCATCGCGGGCCGCGATCGCATACAGGTTCACCTCTTCCATCTGCGATACCGTTTTCGCCATCGTCGTCGCGATTCTTCCTGCTCCCAAAATTGCAAGATTCATTTTTTTCATGGGTTCATCCCCCTCACTAATTGATGCACACCGACGCGCATGGAATGGCTGCGGTCTACGCCCAGCAGCCTCGCGTCTGGCGCAAAGTAATACGACATACGTCGTTTACTATACAAATTTATTTTATGCAAACATCGCCGCCGCCCACAGCACGATGCGCAAAAACAGGTTCGACTCGTACAGCCAGGAAAGCAGGCTGCTCTCCTCTACCATCGAAAGCAGCAGCCCCCCAGCACTGGTCGCCTGCAGGATAGTCAGGATCAGGAAAAACAGCCACAGCAGAAACAACGCCTCCACAATACCGAGCCCTGCTCCCGCCAGACGGTTCACGAATCCAATCACCGGGAAATGCGCAATAATATTCAGTACCATGATCAGCAGCCGCAGCACAATATGCACAAGAAGTACCGCTACGATAAAAGAGATCACATTCAGGATCAGTGTGGCAAGATACTCAACGATATATCCCTGAAAGTTTGAAACATCAAGGGCCTCATATCCATCGTCATTGTTGTGATTGATCAGCATATCCTTGATCACTTCCGGCAGCGGCAGACTGTCGATGATCTCATTCTGCGTGCTTTTGTCAAGTGTCAGTGAGCTGATCACGCTCGCAATGCTGCCTGTATCCGAATCATTGCTTTCGCCCGAGCTGCTGTCAGAACCCGAGCTTCCCGAAAACAGCTGCGAGACGTATTCCCCAAGATACTGCTCTTTGTATGCTTCAAATTCCTCATCCGAAAGCGAATCCACCAGAGAAGCATATTCTCCGTAGCCATACTGCTCCATGAGTGTCTTTGCCTCTTCACGGGTCAGACTTGCCAGATAGTCGCTCGCGCTCGTGCTTTCGGATGATGCGGACAAGAGGGATATCCCGGTGCTTCCCAAAGAGCCGGAAGTAGCGGAAGAGCCGGTGGAAATGCCCGTAAGCTGGCTGACCAGCACGTTCTCACACTGTTCGACGATATAGTCGTAGACAGGCGTATTTTCCTTAATAAAGTCTGTCACATAGGGCAATACCGCTGATACCAGCGCGATCGAAAGCACCAGCGAGAGCATGGAGGCCAGCTTTCTGACAAAGCCCCGGCGAAAGCCGGAGATGATCAGCACCACCGTCACCACAAGCACAACGATTTCCAGTATATTGATGTTCATAATGTTCTCCTCTATCCATTCTCAGCAGATCCGGATCCGGTCGAAGCTGTCCTGCGTGATCACCAGATAGCGCCGGTATTCCTTAAAGTAAAAGACATCCGTGATCTCCTTTTCATACGCGGAGGAAAAGCGCAGGGCGCCGTTCTTTGTGTAAACGCTGATGGATGTGGAGGTCGTCATCAGAATCTGCCCGTTCTCTATCTTAATCTCATCAAAATTCGCGTCCACACCCACTGATTTTTTCTGCTTCCCGCGATAATTGTACAGTTCCATCCGATAGCTGTATTCACCGGTCGTATCGGAAAACAGGAAACCGATCATATCCTCATCATAAAAGCAACTCACAATTTCCTCGTCAAAGCTCTGTTCCGCGGTCTTACTCAGCGCACTCCCGCTAAATACCGCAAACCCGTCGTCGGCGACAGCGACCGCCGTGGTATTATCAACAAAATACACCTGCGGCACCGCGCTCCCGGCAAAGGTTTCGCAGCTCATCTCATGATCCGAATCGGTATCCCCGTCAGAACCAAAGTCATAAAACACTACGTTTGACGTCATCACGCCTTCATCAATTCCCAGATAAGAAACGACCATCTTTTCGCCGTTCGGGGACAGATCAACGTCCAGAGGGTAGCCGGAATCCGAAATCGTCGTCTTGTCGTTGGCAATGCTGTTGCCCTCTGCATCATACAGGCGGATCCAGGTCACATCGTCGTCCTGCAGTACCACTGCCACCACGCCCTGATTTGACACACGCACCTTCAGGATCGGCAGCAGACAGGTAAAGCTTCCGAGCAGGCCGTCCTCATTTACCACATACACCTGCGTGCCCTGCTGCTCCGCAATCACCATCGTCGTGCCGCAGACATCCACGATCGGCGCCTGCATACTGTAGGTGATGCTCCACTTCACCTCGTTTTTGCGCGTCACACAGGAAACACCGTCTGAATTGTAACGGTACAGATACTTGCCGACCGCCTCATACTGCGTACCCGAAGTCATCGTGTTTTCAATGGATTTTGAAATCACATAGTCTTCAAACGTATGGCTGCGGTTGTAAATATAAAACCCAAGCGCCACACACAAAACCAGAGCGACGAGTACCCCCTGCGCAATCCGGCGGCGCCTGCGGTTCCGCGCCAGTCGCTCCTCCAGCGTCAGTTCACGTTCTTCCTTTTCCTCTGCCTTTTTGTCCGGAGTATCATCAGCCCCGCCGATCCTGCTCCTTTTGATGCGTATCGAGCCTCCTGGAAGATCTCCCTGTTCGCTGTCGCTTCCATTATTTCCCGCCTGATCTGTGCCGGCATCTCCACTCTTCGTGCCGGAACCCGGACCCGCATCATCGGACACCCCCGAATCCACCTCATAGCTGTCCATAAAGCCATCCAGATCGTCATCGTCCACATCGCCCGGAAACAACAGCCATTCTTTTATTCTCTGAAAACGTTCTTTCCACTTATTTTTATCCATATTTTATCTATACTTTCCCCTGCTTTGCATCGTTACCTGTCAATTACTGACTCCGATTCTACCATGCATAGCCGGAAATGTGTAGCCTTAACTTTATTTTTTACTGCAGTTCAGAACAGATACAATATTTCTTCATGGCAGCACGATCTTCTGTCCGGGTATGATGTGATCGGCATCCTCGATTCCGTTCACCTCACAGAGCTCCTCCAGGCGATCCAGACTCCCGTAATATTTTGCGCAGATTTCCGCCAGCGTATCGCCCATGCGTATCGTATAAGAAGCCTGCACCTGCCGGCTTGTCGCCGCCACGGCGGTTTCTGTGCCGGAGGTCTCGTCTGTATCGGCGGCCGCCGCGTCAGAAGCGGTGCCTGCATCATTCGAGGCGCCTGATGAGACCGCTGACTCAGATGCAGCCGCACTAACATCAGTTTCATCTTCTGCCCAGAACGCATCCGAGCCTGTCAGAATATCACTGACATCCGCGGTATTTTCCGCGGCGTCTGCCACACTATCTACATTATCTGCGCTGTCTGACTGGTCTGCCGCATCGCTTTGGGCATCTGCTGAGACTGACATACTGTCTTCTGCTGTTGAATTATCTGTAATATCCGCATCCCCGGCATTTTCCTCGTCATCCGCATTTTCTGCTCTACCTGCAGTTGCTGACACCTCCCCTGAAGCATCCTCTGACTTACTGTCAGATGCATCCCCGGAATCCGACAATGTCTCCTGCCCATCCTCCAGAGAAGCCGTCGTCGTTCCGGCCACGATCGCCGCCTGACGCAGATCCGACACACGATTCACCGCGATCACGCCGACAAGCAGTGCTCCCACCACAAAGAAAGAACTGGCAAGCTTCAGAAAGCTTCTGCTTTTCTCATCCGCTTTCTGTTTCACTTTTTCACGGAAACTGATGACCGCTTTATCCGGAGCGCTCTCTTTTTCTACGCTCGACTCGCCAAACAGTTCCGACAGATACTCCTGCATCCATCGATTCTGCTCATAAAAGACAAAATAGCCCGCGATGCCCTCGTATCGTTCTCCTTCAAGCCAGTAAAGACGTTCCTCCTGATCCTGCAGATGATAAAGCATCTGCTTTGCTTCCGGAATCTGCCCCGTCAGCTCCTCCATCCGCCCGGTCTCCCATGTTCCGATCACACAGCAGCCCACGACCTGGCTTCCCGGAAAATGTGCCGCCTGCTCCCTGTGAAGCCTCTCCCATCGGTCTTTTGGAATTGCAACATCATCTTTCCCATTCTCTCTTTGGTCACTTTTCATGCTGACCTTCTCTTCTGTCTTTACATTATCCGCCACGCCTTCCTGTTTTCCTGCAATTCCCTGATTGTCTTCTGCAGCCCATTCCTCCTGCGTCCCATAACGCTTCTGAAATGCCTGCCACAGCCCGGTTTTCTCTTTTTCCGGTACACTCTCTCCGGCAGTTTTCTTTCCTTCCTCCGCCTGTTCCGTTACAGCCGCCCCTCGTGGTTCCCGCTGCGTCTGTCCAGCTTCTGGCATTCCACGCAGCTTCTGCTTCAACTGTTCTCCATTCGGGTCATTCGGTACCTCCATGATTCCCCGCACAAATACATACTCCGCTTCCTCCGTACATTTTCGTTCTCCCAGAAGAATCCCCAGAAAGTCATCGTTCCCCCTGTTTTCCATCTTCCGTATGTAAGTCATCACATAATCTTCCAGATAGATCTTCCGTCTGCCCTGTATCTCTCCAATCTGACGTATGTTCTTAGGCAGCAAATTTTCATTCCCCATAATCCGCACACTCCTTTTCATGGGCTTCGCTCCGCCGTCCGCCCGGACGCAAACAATTTCCACGCATGGTTTTCCGGCAGCGACTCCGCAGGAAATAGCCCTGTAACTGTTCAATACTTTTACAGTTACATAACTTTACTATATACTTTATGCAGAATTTCGCATTTTATGGTTAAAAGAAAAAATTTGTTTTAAAAAGAGGAGGCCTTCAGGTCCTCCTCTTATCCAGATCTTCACTGGCGTATCATCGCCGGTCTGCAGGGTCATCTCTGTTTCTGCTTCATCAATTATTACTTCACATTATTCCTCATCTCTTCCCCGCAGGCGTACCGCCTGACATTTTCGATACAGATCTCCACAATGTTTTTCAGTGTCTCCGGCAGATGATAATAGCCGGAGATATGGGGCGTCACAAACGCATTTGGAATCTCCCACAGCCGGTGATCCGCCGGAAGCGGTTCCGGATCCGTCACATCCAGCGCTGCCCCAAGAAGATGTCCGGATTCCAGCACATCGCACAGATCCTCTGTGCAAACCAGATCGCCCCGGCCACCGTTGACAAAAATGCTTCCTTTTTTCATAAGAGAAAGCTTCTCCCGGTCAAACAGTCCTTTGGTCTGAGCAGTACTCGGCAAAAAAGCGGCTACCACATCCGCCTGCGGCAAAAGAGAGTCCAGATCATCCATCAGATGAAGCTCATCCACTCCTTCCGGGCAGGTTCCCGGCGTCCGCTTTACGCCGATCACATACGCGCCAAACGCATGCGCCAGAGACGCAAAATGACTCCCGATATCGCCCGTCCCAAGCACAAGTACCCTCGCGTCGCTCATGGAAACCACTTCACCTTCGTCGCGCCAGATATGGTTTCTCTGATTGTCCCGATAGGCCGGAAGGCGTTTCTGTATGGCCAGCGCCATCACAAACAAATGCTCCGACACCGCTTTCCCGTAGGCTCCCGTACTGTTGGTAAGCAGAGTCCCTGCACGGAGAACCCCCGGCACGGAATACTGCTCAAAACCGGCTGTGTTCAGATGCAGCCATTCCAGATGTTCCGCCTGGCTCAGCATCGATACCGGTACGTTTCCCAGAATGATATCCGCATCGCGCACCTGTTCCTGCGTGACCTTTTCCGCTTCTGCATACACAAATGAAGAGTCCGGCATGGCGGCTTCCAGACGCGTCCTTTGTTCTTCTGTCATCGGTATTACCGTTAATATTCTCTTATTTCTGTTCATCGTTTCTCTCCTCCGGCAGTTTTCTATATTTCCCCGTAACATCCGGACGATTCAAGGAACTCTGTTATTTTCTTCAGCACTTCCTGATCCGTTTCTTCGGATTTCATCATCTTCCTGACTGTACATTCCCACACAATCAGAATGTGAATCCCCTGCTCCTGAAGTTTTGCCTTTACGACAGCATCCCTTTCAACATTTTTCTGAAATTTCTCCGTCCAGAATTCCACTCTGCTCTTCGGCGTGTAGGCATACTTGCATCCTTCATGACGGTGCCAGAAGCAGCCATGGATAAATAACGCGGTATTATACTTTGCCAGCCATGCATCCGGATGACCATATACCGATTTAACAATTTTCCGATACCGATATCCCAGCCGGAACAGTCTCTTTCTTACATATTCCTCCGGTTTTGTATCTTTGCTCCGGATTTTGGCCATATTCCTGCTTCTTTCCTCCGGAGACTTGATATCAGCCATCAGAGCAGGCCTTCCATTTCTTTCACATAATTCACGAATTTTCCCACGCTCCAGATCCTCTCCCGTCTGTCTTTTGGATACGCAGTAATATAATCTTCAGGCACGACAAGGATCACTTTTTCCGCCTGCATCTCGTCCATCTGTGCTGCAGAGATACCCTGCTGCATGGTACACAGATATTTGTTTTCATCCCGCAGCCGATCCGCTTCATTCAGGATTTGTCTCCACCGATCCTTACAGGTGGTTTTCGCAGCCAGTGTACACAGCTTATCCACTGAAAATGTCATATCATGGTACGCCGCCTCAGACGGAAAAAGGAAATCCGGCTTCTTGTTTCCCTCTGTCACAGCCTGCGCCGTATACTGGA
>JAJQIL010000151.1 GCA_021199235.1 Lachnospiraceae bacterium
CGCTTCGTGATGGAATACTCGCCGCCCCAGAACAGCAGGAAATTCTTATACCGGAACATCGGCGTCCCGGAATACTCAAACCGCTTGCTCCCCACCGTCTGGATCACCGTGTCGTCCGCCTTAATCTGGAAATCATACCCGATGATCAGGTCTTCAATCCGGTCAAGGAACAGGCCGTAGCTGCCGCCGCTCAGGCTGTACCCGGCGGAAGTAAAGCCCAAGCTGATCAGCGTCACATCCGCGGAATTCTCCAGGTTGATCTTGTACACACCCGCCGCATCATAAGACGGAATGTAAACATACCCGTCCCTGACCACGCACTTATTCCGGTAACTCGGATAGCCGGAATAACTTCGGTACCCGGCATATGTCAGCGCGGCATTGCTCAGGGTAAAGCTCGCCTCCGTATAAGTGTAATCCGTTTTGGAAATCCTGATCCACAGCAGTGTCGCACTCCCGGAAGAATTCGCGCTGTTCCCGAAGCCGTACCAGTACCCGTCATGCCCGTCCACAAACGTGTGGTAGGTAGATGACGGCAGGAATGTCGTACAGGTAATAGTCTTTGTTTCCAACACCGTTGCCGTGGAATCATCAATCTTTTCTTTCAGCCCGATAGACAAAATCGGAATTCGGAACTTTGTGATTGTAACCGCAGACGAAGAAAAAGCAATGGAAACCACCGTGTCATTTTCAAAATCCACCTCCACCGCGTTAAACAGAAGCTTTGTGATGTCGTCATCCAGGGACTGGTTCAGGGCGCTCATCAGGAGGAAAGCGGAGCTGTCGTCCGCAATGCTGCCATATCCTCCCACACCTCCCAGCGCGCTGGTCAGCGCCACTGCCGCAATCGTGCCGTTCCCCTGCGTGTTCGTAAATTCCCAGACGAACTGGTACCCATCGTCCGTCGCGCCGCCCTCCGTCTGGCTTAAACTGCCCCGCTGCAGATCCGTGGATGAATTCACATCATTGGACGCATACGCCACCGGAAGGTTTTCCGATGTCGGATAAATGTTCCCGGAATCCTCCTCCAGTGTGTTTGGGAACAGCAGAATACCTCCGATCAGGTTCGGGCAGATGGGAAGCAGGTTCGTCATCCACCCGTTCAGGGAGTTGCTGTAGGTACCGCCGAAATAATACAGCGTCCCCAGCAGGTTCAGCCCCAGAACATTGCTCACCGCATCCGTCATCATGTTATCATGCTCCACCGTGGTCACTTCCCCGGTGTTCACATCCGTCAGTTCAATCTTCATACTGCCTTTCAGCTTCATGTCTCATCCTCCTTCAAACTCAGGCCGCCGCCCGGCCTCATGTTGCATCCTCAAACGCCGCGAACATACGGCCAAACGCCACCGCAGACGCGCTTTCCTCAACGCCCCATTCCTTCCTGCCGTACTTCTCATAAGCCATTTCATCCGTATACCCCGGATTCGTAAGGCCGGTAACCAGTGAGAACCTGCCCACGCCTTCCTCTTCCAGTTCCAGAACGCCGTCCCACGCATAGGTGCCGCCCATCGACTGCCCCGCAATCGCCGCAATACAGTCTCCTGTAGCCACTTTCCCGTTCCCGCCTTCCAGCCGCAGGTACACGTTAAAATGACTCGCCACACTGGCCGCAATGTCCTCAATCGGATAAAACAGCGTCAGGATATGCTTCCCGCTGCGCCAGGTTTCCACCGGAGCAAAAGCCGTGATGTAAGAGTTGTTATACTCGTAAGTCACATATACAAGCGCCTCGCCGTCCTCCGTCCAGGTGACCGGCAGCGACACCTCCACCTCTGTCCCGGATGTCTCCGCGCTTTCATCATCCGTGGAAGAATCCTCCGCAGACGCATCCCCGCCGGAACTGTCCGGGATCGTAATCGTCCCGGAAGCCGTCGCCGACCGTTCCACCGCATCCGCAGAAATCTCCACAACCACCTGCGCGATAAACTCCGCATAGGTTTCCTCCTTCGCCGTAAACTCCATGCTGATGATCTTCGTGTTGGAATCCGCGACGGTATAAGCCGAAGCGTTCGTATAGGTGTAAAGCCCCATCTTCCCTTCTTCGATCTGGCTCAGCAGCCCGGAGATGTTCTTATCATTTTTACTCTTTGCCTGTGACAGCTTCGGGTTCTTCCCCACGCATTTCAGCGTCTGCCGCCCGCCGATCGTATACTTGATGCTCGTAATACAGGTAATCTGATCCCCGTCCGCCTGACCACCGGAGAACGTCAGCACATCCCCCAGATCCAGCGCCGGGTTCCCGATCGTGTCCGAATCAAACGGCACATAATTCACCGCCTGCAGGTCATTCAGGATATTCGTGCAGAGCTGCGCCCGCGTCTCATCCAGGCCAAACTGCAGCAGCGGGTTCACGCCCAGGTTCATCGTCAGCCCGTCATCCGGATCCACACTGTAATACTCCGCCGTCTCCGTCCGCATATTCGTGGAACTCACTGCCGTGTATCTGGTAATGAAATCTGAAAAAGAACTGGAAAACCGGTGCTTCTGCGCGATATCCAGAACCGGCTCACTGCCGTATTTCCGCAGTTCCAGCTTTCCTTCACGATTAATCAAAAAGAACCCACCCAGAACCTGCCCCACATAATAGAGCACATCCCGGTAGGTCTCAATGTCCTCCTCGGAATAAATGGAAAGCGTCTCGGACCCGTTCGCCATCGCCTCAATCTCATCCTGCGTCTGCGCCATCTCCACCGAGCAGGCAAGGCAGCACAGATTGATGAAATCATAGGCCGTGCCGGTACTCTGGAACCCGTTGAAGCTTTTCTCAAACCGCAGCATATAATCATACGCCTTGATCTCAATGCACTTCGCCGTCCGGTTCGCCTCCGACACCTCAAACACGCCCATCGGCACTTCCTCATAACTGCCGTCCGCCAGCCGCAGGAAGCAGGAAATCTCCACAACCGCATCCTCCAGCGTGTACCTGTCCACCTCGGACAGGAGCGTGATCCCCAGCTCCGAGGAATACACCGTCCCCAGTTCAATCTCCGTACTCCCGCAGCACTGGGAAGAAATATACCCGGATCCCTTCAAAATATCGCTGTATCCAAACTCATACACCTTCCCGGCAGTCGTCGTGATCGTACCGGCCCAGTAATAGTTCCGGGTATTCGCCGCCACCGCCTCAAGGAAGTCATCACTGACCGCGTACATCCGCCACCACCTCCTTCCATGCATTAAAAAAGCACCAGCAGCTGTGACTGATGCTTCATGTGAAAACATTTTTATTGTAAAACCATTACCAATAACCTGAAGTTATATATTCAGGAAATTCTTTTATTAGCAACAAAGTCTTCGTTACCGTACTATAATTTCTTTATTGCACTATTTATTACATTCCTGTACCGCATGTAACATTTCTTCTTTATCATAAAAATTACTAGGTGTAAATCTATAATAATTATAATGTCTTATATCTATCCAATTATATATATATTTCTCTAAATCTAGTTTTATCGCATCAAACAAATCCCAAAATTGGTCTTTATCGCAACTTTCTTTTAATATTGATTTTACCCCATAAAACTCAAATCTATAGTCGGACAAAATTCTCCTTAAGCTTTCATCATATACCTCATTTATAGTTAGCATATACCGCTGGCTATTAATCTGATTAAGGGATTTTTCAATTCCATCTATACTATCTATCAATTGTTCATTAAAGAAATTCATTAATTCTTTTTGTCTAGTATCGTCGCATTCCGCAAATTTATTTCTAACAATCTCATACCATTCAATCCAAGTATGCTTTTTGTTACGATAATCTTCATCATTAAAAGCAACACTGCACAATCGTGCCCAGGTTTCCACATACGACAGTATTTGATATTGTAAATCGCCATACACTGCGTCATATACGCTATTTGCTTTTTCGTTTTTTTCTTTAATATTTCCGATTTCAATTAGAAAAGCAACAATTGTAGATGCCACACACCCAAATGCCAAATTCTTGACTATATCTGAAACGAGACTATCTGTAATATCATTACAAATAGCAGCAACTATCATTACTAACACAGACAATCCACCAATTGAAGCATACATTTTTATATTAATCTTATATGGGTTATCAGTATGTCTTTTCAACTCTCACTTCTCCTCTATTTTTATAGTGTGAACTTGTCGATGTTTCCACATGCTCTCACATTCTACCATACCCCATCCATCAATGAAAGCAGATTTTAAAACTCTTTCAGCGTGAAACTCACTTCCCACAGCCCCTTATAACTCGTATCCGCCTTTCTCACCGCCTTATACCCGTCAACATACATTTCCGTGCTCACGATCTCCAGCGTCTCCGTATCAAAATAATCCACTGCAATCTTTTCCTGCTGTTTGAATCCGGTCAGCAGTTTCAGCCACTTCGGCGTGACGGAGAATTTCACCGCAATGCTCCGCA
>JAJQIL010000122.1 GCA_021199235.1 Lachnospiraceae bacterium
TCCGGGGCTTATGTTAAAAATTTTTCAGGACATTTTCAAAAACGCTTGACAGAGAGTCGCTCCAAACGCGCAGCGTTTTTCTTCGCAGAAAAAAAGAGTCAAAAAGGCTCTTTTTATACTACACCAGTGATATTCCCCGCAAGATGCTTCTGAATCGCAGCTTCATCCAGCTGCTCCCCGATCACAATCAGGACCTCCTGCCCCACACTGATGGGTTCAAGTGTGATCTCGCTGCGCGTTGCGTTAAGCTGCAGCCATTGTTTTTCTGGTGTATCATGTTCAGACGAAGCTGATGACGCTGACAATCCCGGTGTCGCTGACGATTTCGGCATTTCCGATTCGTTCGCAGCACGCAGGAATCCTTTCATCCGGAAAACGTCTCCGCAGGCAGGGTCGGCAAAAATGTCCGCGACCGCCTCCCGCAGCTGTTCTTCCGATATGCGGATATTCATAAAATAAACCGACTGGAATGTTTCTTCATCCTCACTCATTTTCTGATAACTTTCACTCACATAGCCGCAGGTAATGAGCTTCTCAAAGTCCCCGGGCTGAAAGGTATCCCAGTCTTTAATCAAAATATCCTTCACGCTGTCCGGACAGAAACTGTTGTTTTCATGGGGATCACCATTTGTTTCCGGATTCCGGCCAGGGGACGTTTCCACTGCAAATCTCCGTCCACACCGCACGGATTCCAATGCGCGGTTCAGATGCGCTACCGTTTCCCGCATCTCTTCCTCTGACGCATTCCGGCTTTTGCTCATGACCACGCAGCCCGCGTTTGCCACCTCGGAAGCCAGCAGGTAATCCGCCTCCGCAGATAAGTCCGGCTCCAGATTCGCATCGACGATCGTGATCACATTTCCGATCTCATACCACTGATTCAGCGGTTCTTCCTGAAGGACATCGAAAAACTCATCCACATCATAGATGCCGGACGGCTCGACAAGCACCCGGTCGTATCCGCACATTCCCATCGCGATCAGTTTAGATTTGAAGCGGCGGCGATGGCAGTCTCTGTGGCATCCCCCGGCGACCATCTCCAGCTCGCATCTGTCTCCCATCAGATCCTGCAGCAGCATCATGTCCACATTCACCGCGCCGTAATCGTTTTCCAGAATTCCGATATTCTGTCCCTTTTCGATCAGATATCGAGCGTATTTTTTTATGAACGTCGTCTTTCCCGCGCCCAGGAAACCGGTAATTAAGTCAATTTTTATCATGATGTCCGATTCTCTTTTCCTTTTTGTCTTTTTTCACACGAAAAGCCTGCAGAATTACATATCTCCAGGCTTGTCACAGGATTCTCTTCCATACAGTCAGAGAGTCAGGGCGAACCTACTTCGTCACTTTCACCGCTTTTTTCGACGACCACGCGGAATAATAGATCGTCCCGGAACCCGTCTTATAATACGTACGGATCCGCACATAATATTTTTTCCCTTTTGTCAGCTTCGACAGCACCTTGCTGACTTTCGCTGCTCCGCTCACCGTCGTCGTCTTACTGGTCGTAAAGGTGGAGCTCGTTGAATACTGAATCTGATAGCCCGTCACCTTCGTGACTTTTTTCCATTTCACTGTCAGCTTTTTCGACGACGTATTTTTCACACTGGAAAGCGTCGGAGTCTTTAAGCGCACGATCGTTTTCGCCGTAAAGCCGCTCTTTACCGTACTGCTGCCGCTGCTGTAATAAGCAACGACCTTGTAAGTGTAGCTTTTACGATTGTTGCTTTTCACAGCCGTATCCGTATAGCTCACCGTCGAATTGTTTTTTATCGTTTTGATCCGTTGGTAGCTCCCGGAGCCTGTCTTCCGGTAGATATAATAGCCGGTCGCGCCGGTCACCTTATTCCACTTTACCGTGACGCCTTTAGTCGCGTTTGTCAGACTGGAAACCGTGCAGGATGCGAGTGTCACCGTCACACTTACCGTCTTACTTGCCGCACCATAATTGGAAGTCTCCGCAGCGGTCACAGTAATCGTCGCCGTCCCCGGCTTTTTCCCGGTCACCACGCCGTCAGAGCTGACCGCAGCAACAGAGGTATTGTCCGACGCAAAAGTAACCGTTCCCACCGCGCCGCTCACCGAAACTGTCGTCGTCGAGCCCGTCGCAATGGAGGAACTGGCCGCACTTACTGTAATGGTCTGGCTCGCTTTCGAAATCGTAAACGTAACTGCCGCTGTGCCGGTGTAGCTGTTTTTGCCGGTCACTGTCACCGTCGGCACAGAAGTCGATGTATTGACATTCACATTGTTGCTGTAGGCTATCTCATAGTCTGTCCCTTCGGTCAGCGTCGTATCGCCGGCTGTCACAGTGACCGCCGGCTTTTTGGCGCTGCCGTCATAGGCATAAACGGTATCCGAAAGCGAAATGGTGCAGGCTGAAATACTGTAATAAACCGTGGCGTCCGTCAGATACTCATTTCCGTCAGAGCTGATACTGACCGCAGCCCAGTCTGTTGCGGTACTCTGATAATATACCGCGGAAAGAGCAGTGCAGCCGCTGAACGCATACTCCCCGACAGCTGCCAGTGCGGCGTCAGCCGTGATCGTCGCAAGCGATGTGCATTTATAAAACGCATAATCACAGATCGTAGTAACCCCGCTTCCCAGCGTCAGGTCTGTCAGTCCCGTACACCGGTAAAAAGCTTTGTAGCCGATCCATGTAACCGTACCCGGAATCGAAATCGTCGTCAATGCCGTACAATATTCAAACGAATACTCCGGGATGTACGTGAGCCCGCTCCCCAGAGTCACACTCGTCAGCCCCGAGCAGCCATAAAACACCATCGTTTCCATGGAAGTCACACTGGAAGGGATAGTCACAGAAGTCAGCCCCGAGCAGCCCTCAAACGCAGATTCTTCTATGGAAGTCACACTGGTCGGAATCGTGACAGTGGTCAGGTTTTCGCAGTAATAAAACGCATACGCGCCAATTGTTGTCACTGTCGACGGAATCGTATAAGTCGTTCCCGTTTTCGCACAGGGATAAAAAAGCAGTTCCGTCTTTGCCTTATTAAAAAGCACGCCATCCGCCGAAGAATAATATGCGTTGCTTTCCGACACCGTGACCGAGCCAAGCGCATAACAGTCGCTGAACGCAAAATCGCCGATGGACGTCACCCCCGACGGAATCGTGACTGAAATCAGGCTGGTGCAGGAAGCAAACGCATCCGTCCCGATCGTGGTCACACTGTCCGGAATCGTGATCGAAGCGAGGCTGGTGCAGCCGCCGAACGTCATCGAATCAATTGCTGTCAAAGAGGACGACAGTGTTACATCGGACAGGCTGGTGCAATATAAAAAAGCGTAAGTGCCAATGGCCGTCACACTGTCCGGAATTGTAATCGAAGCCAAAGCAAAGCACTCATAAAAAGCTGCATCTCCAATATCCGTCACTGTATCCGCAATACTCACAGTTTCCAGAGCCGTACAGCGAAGAAATGCATAATCGCCAATGGATGTCACACCGCTCTCGATCACAACAGAGGTAATCGTCGTGCGGTAGCTGAACCATGAAGCATACTTTGATGATGACGCATCGTAATCCGCCATCGCGCCGGTGCCGCTGATGGTCAGCACACCGTCATCATCCAGCGTCCATTTCAAAGCAGACGTATCGTCGGAGGATCCGCAATAGCCGGAATGGCTTGCCGTCTCTTCTTCCGCCGCGGCCGTACTTTCATCCGACTCGTCAGAGATGTCCGCCGTCACGTCCTCGATACTTTCGATGGAAATCCCGACATCCGTATCCTCGTCTTCGTCTCGTTCTTCCTCTAGCGTTGAGATTCCCGCATCCGTGTCCTCATCCTCGTCTTCCTCTAAAGTCGAGATCCCCGCGTCTGCATCGGAATCCTCAGCGGTCTCTGACAAAACCTCCGCCGCACTGCAGAGCACCGCATCCGCCGGAGTCAGTATAAACAGCAGCAATGCCATCATCGCCGCAACTATTTGTTTTGTTATAAGTGTTCGTTTCGCCGCAGAAGTCCTTTTCGCTGCATATGTTTGTTTCATCGTAAATATTCGGTTCGTTACAGATTTATTCTTCATCGCAAATCGCCCCTGTCATCGTTCGTACACCCTGTATTTCCAGATAGCTCTCTCTTTTTTTCATTCTCACATCTTACCACAGAGCCTTTGACCGGGCAACACAAAACCCGCAAAAAAATTATGTATTTATTACGTTTCTGCCAGGAAACTGTAATATTTTTCCTTATCTTGTAACAATTTTCCCATCTACTCAGGAGCTGCTTTCTCTCACAGCTGTGCCCGTAATTTTTCTGTCAAGCGTTTTTGAAAATGTCCTGAAAAATTTTTAACATAAGCCCCG
>JAJQIL010000025.1 GCA_021199235.1 Lachnospiraceae bacterium
TGAAAAATCAAGGAATTCTGCTCTTTTTTTATTCCAAAAGTGTTTAAGATCGGATCATCGGTTTTTCTAAAATTTATTTAAACTATTTTGGCATATGCGGGCGGATTTGTCAACCCGTTTTTGCCTGCAACTTCCCTGTTTCTGATCGCAAATTTCTCCCATGTCACGCCTGCTCAATGATACAGCTATGCTTCTTCGCGTCTTCTCCTCTTGCCTCTTTATCATAATTAATCCCGACCAGCAGCAGATTTCCCACATATTCTTTCAAAACACCGTCATAGCGATTGTCATGAATCTGTCTGATCGCAGAGTCTGCGTCTTTATCATATTTCAGTTCTACAATCATAGCCGGTTTATCCGTTCCCCGGCGCGGAATAAATGCCAGATCCGCATAGCCTTTGCCAGACGGAAGTTCCCTTACAATACGGTAAAACCGTTTTGCCGTATAATACGCAATCGTAATCGCACAGCTTAACGAAGATTCATTATTATACTGCAGAACAGAAGACACTGATTCATGCGTCATCTCTAACGCTTCCGCTACCGCGTCCGCATCTTTCCTCAGAGTAGCATCCAGCAGTTTTTCAGAATCGGCTACCGCTTCGCCGACAATCCCCCATTTTTCATTATTCACAGCATCTTCGTATGCTTCCGCCACTTCCAGATTCGGAATGTACGCCTCCCTTTTTTCCGAATCATACGCCAGATATCCCAGATGAATCAGAAGCGTCAGCACATCATTTTTATTTTGAAAAGAGGTCATATCATTCTGAAAAGAACTTATCTTTACGCTGACACGCCCGCCGCCCAGCATCTCTGTAATCGCCCCTTTGAGTCCGTCAAAGTCCATACCAATATAATTTTTCAGGCCTTCAAATGTCTCCGTCTGCGTCCAATAGCTTTTAAAACGTCTGAAATTGATCGCGCTCATAACCGAATTGGGACTATAGACGGAACTCATGTCCTCAAAGGAATAGCCATCATACCATTGCTTCATTTCTTCAAAATCCGTATCATATCTGTCACACAGCATACGCACTTCAGCTTCCGTAAAGCCAACATACTTTGATAAGATCAGCGGATCCGTCATGGAAAATTCCCTGAAATCAGACAAAGCCGACTCTGTTCCATATTTTTTGATAGGAAGAATGCCTGTCATATAAGCTGCTGCAATCGTTTTACCTGTCAAATCCTTATTCTTAAAAAGATTGCGCAGGAATAAAATATAATCCTTATGAAGCTGTCTGTCATTCTTAAATTCCCGAAACAGCGCATCCCATTCATCAATTACAAAAACAAATTTCGCGTTTCCTCTCGATACAACAGCATACAATGCTTTCCCCAGATTGCTTTCTTCCGTATCTATACAATCCGGAAAAAGCTCTCTTAATTCTTTCAAGACAGAATTCTTTATCTCAAAAACAATATTCGTCCCTTTTTCCTTTGCGTCCGCAATGAACCCCGTCACATCAAAGGAAATCACGTTATATTGATTCAGATGTTTCTCAAAATCAGGATCCCTGGAAATTTCAAGATCCTCAAACAGGAATCTGGAATCACAGCTTCTGTCGTAATATGCACACAACATGTTCGCATCAAAAGATTTGCCAAAGCGCCTTGGCCTGCTGAAGCTGACCAATGGCTTCGGTTTCCCGATCAGGCTGTTCACATACGCGATAAGCCCTGTTTTATCCACATAAATATCTCTTCGGATTTCTTCGAACCCGTTGTAGCCGGGATTAATATAGATTCCCATTACACCGCCCCGCTCATTCTGTACCACTGTCCCGTCCCTTCACAGGGAGCTTTCTGCTGCTATATCCAAAGCTTACCACGGACTGTGCCGGTTCGCAAGGTGTAATTTCCGAATAAATTCTTACCCTTCCTTGTCTCCTCCTCCATTGTATGCTAAAATACCGGCAAAGAATCGTTTCATCTTGCACGCAATGATTATGGAGGGGAAGCTCATGGCAAAATCAGTCGCCATCGGTCTGCAGGATTTCGAAAAAATCCGGCGGCTCAATGCTTTTTATATAGATAAAACGCGCTTTATCGCCGACTGGTGGCAGTCAAATGACGATGTCACTTTGATCACAAGACCGCGGCGTTTCGGCAAAACACTGACCATGAGCATGGTAGAGCAGTTCTTCTCGGTTGACTGCGCAGAAAGCGGTCTGTTTAAGGATTTAAAGATCTGGGATTATAAAGAAATGCGGAGACTTCAGGGATGCTACCCTGTCATATCTCTCAGTTTTTCTGATATCAAAGAGAATTCTTACCCTCAGGTGCGCAATAAAATCTGCGAGAGTATTGTAGACTTATACAATCGGTATGATTTTCTGACAGAGGGAGACTTGCTGAACGAGCGGGAAAAGGAATATTTCAACAGGGTATCATCAAAAATGGATGATTCGGAAATTTCCATCTCTCTGCGCCGTCTGTCCGGATACCTGTATAAATACTATCATCAGAAAGTCATCCTCCTGCTGGATGAATACGACACGCCCATGCTGGAAGCCTACACAGGCGGATACTGGGATGCTCTGACTTCCTTTATCAGAAGCCTCTTTAACGCGACCTTTAAAAACAATCCTTATATGGAGCGGGCAATACTCACTGGTATTACCAGAATCAGCAAGGAATCCATTTTTTCCGATCTGAATACCCTGAAAGTAGTGACTACAACCTCTGAGGAATATGCGGACTGCTTCGGTTTCACAGAGTCCGAGGTCTTTGCTGCTCTGGACGATTACGGATTTTCGGACAAGAAACAAGATGTCAGAGACTGGTATGACGGGTTTTCATTTGGAAGCAGGAGCGGCATATACAACCCCTGGTCCATCCTCAACTTCCTGGACACCGGAAGACTGGAGCCCTATTGGGCAAATACCAGTTCCAATGCGCTGGCAAACTCGCTGATCCGCACCGGCAGCAAAGATATTAAAATGGCATTTGAAACTTTGCTGCACGGAGATACGATACAAACACGGATTATGGAAACGCCCCCCTCCCTTCGGTCGGCGGCAGGTCGCCCTGCCCATTAGAAGGCGCTTTGCGCGGGGCAGGGCTGACGAGCAGATCATCTACAGCCAGCTGTCCGAAAAAGAAAGCTCCATCTGGAGTCTTTTTCTCGCCAGCGGCTATCTGAAAGTAGTCAAAAAGGAGTTCGATCCGAATACAGGCCGTACCATTTATGAGCTGTCACTGACAAACCGTGAGGTTCGGATCATGTTCGAAGACCTGATTCACGGCTGGTTTGCTGATTACGACAGCAACTATAACGACTTTGTCAAAGCCATGCTGCAAAATGATAAAAAGGCGATGAATGTCTATATAAACCGGGTAGCGCTAAATACTTTCAGTTTTTTTGATGCAGGAAATAAACCATCTGAAGAAAGCGAACCGGAACGTTTTTATCACGGATTCGTGCTTGGACTGATCGTAGACCTGGCAGACCGCTACGCCATCTGGTCAAACCGGGAAAGCGGCCTTGGTCGCTATGATGTGATCCTGGAACCCAAAGATGTAAGCAGTCCCGCTTTTCTCATCGAATTTAAGGTGTTTGATCCTGACGAAGAAAGCTCCCTGACCGACACGGTACAGAGAGCCCTGCAGCAGATTGAAGAGAAAAGGTATGCGGCTGCACTAACCGCAAAAGGAATCCCGGCGCAAAATATCCGGAATTACGGATTTGCCTTTCGGGGGAAGCAGGTGCTGATCGGATGATCAGGTCTCCCGGTCGGCTCATTATCGGGTAACGACATATTTTCTGACGTCGTCTTCGTCTCCCGAGCCGCAGCCAACGCGTCCAACTGGCTGTCCTGCTCCGGTCTCTGCCTGCACTCCCCTCCCGGCCTGACAGATTAACTCAAGCTGGGAGGGCAAGGGGTACACTGTTTTATTTTTTTATCTTTACTTTCTTTTTGGCACTCCACGCGGAATAATAAGTCTTTCCGTTTACAGTTTTGTACGTTCGGATACGAACGTAATAGGTTTTTCCTTTTTTCAGCGAAGACAGCGTACAGCTCTTCTTCGAAGCGCCGGATACCTTTTTTGTCTTTGTCGCAGATCCACTTGCAAATGAACTCTTAGTGGAATACTGAATCTGATAACCGCTTACGTTTGATTTTTTCTTCCATTTTACAGCCAGTTTCTTTGATGCAGAATTTTTCACACTTGAAAGAGTCGTACCCGTCAGGCGCACAATCGTTTTTGACAATCCACCTGCAATGGTACTGCCTGAATACGATACGATATAATGAATTAGGAAAGTATCGGATTCAGAGCCACGAAAAAGAGCAGCTTTG
>JAJQIL010000045.1 GCA_021199235.1 Lachnospiraceae bacterium
TGCATGAGGCGGGGCGCGAGACGATGATGTTTCTCGGCGACAACTGGATCGGGAAGGATCCCTACGTAAAATATTTTGGCGAGATCTTGCTGGACGCGGTGGTCGGCAGCGTCGGCGGCGGCGTGAGCCTGCGGCTGATCTCGGAAATTCCGCATGTAAAATATACGGAGGGACGTTTTCTGCCCTACTTCTTCCCAGATACTTTTTATGAGGGGAACGACCCGGTGCCGGAAGCGATGAAGGACTGGATCACGGCAAGGCGCGCGATCATGCGTAAACCGGTCGACCGGATCGGATACGGCGGCTATTTAAGCCTCGCGTACAAATTCCCTGACTTTGTGGATTATATCGCGAAGGTGACGGATGAGTTCCGGCTTATTTATGAAAATATTCATGGAAAGCATCCTTACAGCGGCCTGAAGGTGGCCGTGCTGAACGCCTGGGGCGCGCTCCGTTCCTGGCAGCCCTATATGGTGGCGCATGAGCTCCGCTATAAACAATGCTATTCTTATATGGGGATCCTGGAGAGCTTAAGCGGGATGGCGGTGGACGTCTCATTTTTGAGTTTCCGGGATATCCGGGAAAACGGGATTCCGGAGGACATCGACGTCATCATCAATGCGGGAGACGCGATGACGGCGTTTTCCGGCGGCGAGGAGTGGCTGGATGAAGCACTGGTCACGGCCCTTCGCGGATGGGTATACCGCGGCGGCGGATTGATTGGCGTCGGAGAACCGACCGCATGCCATGCGAACGGGCGGTTTTTCCAGCTTGCGGATGTGCTGGGCGTGGATAAGGAGCTTGGCTTTACGCTCTCGACGGATAAGTATTTTACGGAAGAACAGACGGATCATTTTATCCGCAGAGACCGGACGGAGCCCTTTGATTTTGGCGAGAGTATGAAAAATATCTATGCGTTGGATGAGACGACAGAGATCATTGAGTATTCGGACGGCGAGGTACACGCGGCCGCGCACCCGTATGGGAAAGGATGCGGCATCTATCTGGCGGGACTTCCGTACAGCTTCGCGAATACGCGGCTGCTGCTTCGCGCGCTCTATTACGCGGCGCAGCGGACGGAGGAACTTACCCGCTGGTATTCCTCCAACCCGGCCTGCGAGGTACACGCATATCCGGAGGCCGGAAAATACGCGGTGCTGAACAATACCGCAGTTCCGCAGGAGACGAAGGTGTGCGACGGAGAACGCTGGGTGGACTGCCGCCTGGATGAGGGAGAGATCATCTGGAATACGTTTGAGGCGTGATATTTATTTGAGATGTGCTGCCTGCTTGAAATGCGTTGCCCATCTGGGCCGATACTTGCAGCAGCCTCTAAGTGTATGCGAAATCAGTTGAGCTGCGGAGCAGGAAATATCGGAGGAAGGTTTCATGGATCAGCAGAATTTGTATCGTGTGGCAGGACAGTTTTCTCTGGAAGGAGAGATGATCGAAGCAGTCCCTTATGGGAATGGACACATTAATGATACCTATCGGATCACCTGTCGGACGAAGGACGGGATGAGACGCTATATCCTTCAGAAAATGAACCGCAATGTGTTTGTCCGGCCGGAAGAACTGATGGAAAACGAGTGCGGCGTGACCGAATGGCTGAGAAAAAAGATCACGGAGCAGGGCGGCGACGCGCTCCGCGAGACGCTGAATTATGTTCCGACACACGATGGCGCTCCTTATCTGAAGGAAGCGGACGGAGAGTACTGGAGGGTCGTCCTTTTTATCGAGAATGCTTCCTGCTATGATCTGGTCGAGAAGGATGAGGATTTCTATCAGAGCGCGGTCGCCTTCGGCCGTTTTCAGCGCCTGCTGGCCGATTATCCGGCCGATACGCTGCATGAGACGATCCCGGATTTTCACAACACGCCGGACCGTCTCGCGAAATTTGAGGCTGCGCTGCAGTCGGATGTGTGCGGACGTGCGAAAGAGATTCCGGAAGAGATCCGCTTTGTCCTCGAACGGCGTTCGCTTACCCATGTGCTCACCGACCGTCTGCAGGACGGCACGCTGCCGCTGCGCGTGACGCACAACGACACGAAGCTGAACAATGTGATGTTCGACAACGAGAGCGGGAAAGCCATCTGCGTGATCGATCTGGATACGGTCATGCCCGGGCTGTCCCTCTATGATTTCGGCGATTCCATCCGCTTTGGCGCGAGTACGGCCGCAGAGGATGAGCGGGATTTAAGCAAGGTTTCCTGCAGCCTGCGCCTGTTTGAGCTATATGGAAAGGGATACCTGGAAGGCTGCGCCGGCGCGCTGACCGACGCGGAGCTGGAACTGCTTCCGATGGGAGCAATCGTCATGACATTCGAGTGCGGGATCCGTTTTCTGACGGATTACCTGGAGGGAGACCATTATTTCAAAATCCATCGGGAGGGACATAATCTCGACCGGGCCCGCACGCAGTTCCGGCTTGTGGCCGACATGGAAAAGAAGCTGCCGCGGATGAAAGAAATTGTAGATTCTCTGCGGTGAGGCCCGCCCCTGATCCCTTTCTTTGCGGGAATTTTGCTACAATCCGGCACAGTTTTTTGCATCGGCTGCGAAGGGCGGATCCGGCGCAGAAAACGTAATGTCATAGTATCAGGAAGAGTAATATGGACAGAAAAAACATTGTCTTTTATTTCAGTGACCAGCAGCGCGCGGATACCTGCGGCTGCTACGGGCAGCCTCTGGCTGTTACGCCCAACATCGACCGCCTCGCGGAAGAAGGGGTGCGGTTTGAGAACGCATTTTCCCCGCAGCCGGTCTGCGGGCCGTGCCGGGCGCTGTTTCAGACCGGACAGTATCCGACGAAGACTGGCTGTTTCCGGAACAATATCATGCTCCCCACTGGGATAAAAACACTCGGGATGTACATGGAAGAGGCCGGGTATGAGACGGCTTATGTGGGCAAGTGGCATCTTGCCAGTGACGGTGAGCTGGATCAGACGCCGCGGATCGACCATACGGTGACCGCGATCCCCAGAGAGCTGCGGGGCGGTTATACCGGCTACTGGAGAGCGGCGGACGTGCTGGAATTTACCTCACATGGTTACGACGGCTATGTATTTGATGAAAATAACCGGAAAATTGAGTTTAAAGGCTATCGCGCGGACTGCATCAACGACATGGCACTGGAGTTTCTGGATGCGTATGACGGGAACAGGCCGTTTTTTCTGACCGTGTCGCAGATAGAGCCGCATCACCAGAATGATCACGCGCATTATGAGGGGCCGCACGGCTCCAGGGAACGGTTCCGGGATTTTGTGCTGCCGGAAGATCTGCGTGTGCTCGGAGGGGATGCCGCGGAAGAATATCCGGATTATCTCGGGCAATGCGCCAGTCTGGATGAAAATGTCGGACGGCTCATTGCAAAGCTCAAAGAAAAGGGCATCTATGAAAATACGATGATCATTTATACGTCAGATCACGGTTCGCATTTCAGGACGCGGAACCGGGACGCTCATCTGAACGGAAATGACGACTACAAGCGCTCCGGGCATGACGCGTCCCTGAAGGTTCCCCTGATCATCGCGGGCGGGGCCTGTTCGGGCGGAAAAGTCGTACAGGATCTGGTCAGCACGGAAAGCCTGCCCAAGACCATCCTTGCCATGGCGGGCGTGGACGTCGGCGGCGCAATGATCGGAGAGAACCTGTTGGACGTTGTGAAACAAAAAGACCCGAAGCGGGAAAATCAGGTATTTGCGCAGATTTCGGAGAGCCGGGTCGGTCGGTGCGTCCGCACGCCTGACTTCCTTTATGCCGTGTACGCACCGGACGTGGACGGCGGCGAGACTGCTTCCTCTGATATTTACGCGGACGATTACCTCTATGATATGCGGACAGATCCGTACCAGCTGCACAATGTGGCCGCGGACAAGGCATATGCCGGTATCAAAGCTGATCTTCGGGAAAGGCTGCTGGCATGGATCGAGAGGGTGGAAGGGTGCCGCCCGGTTATCATGGATGCATAGTAACTATTCAGAACAGGTCTTCGCACTTGCTGCGAAGACCGTATGAAATCATATAGCATGTGGGGAAAAGCCCTCGCCGGGTGGCATCCCATCCAAAAACCGGATGGGATAATCCCCATCGCGCAGCGATTTTAAATGGGCTTTTCCCTCGTAACTGTGAAGTTACTGAACAGTTACGATGCATAAAGAAACGGTATCTGTGATAAAACGGAGCAGTTATGGAGAGGTGGTTACGATGAAAACACTCAGCCTTCTGATCAAGCCGGCGTCCGGCTTGTGCAACATAAAATGCAGCTACTGTTTTTACCGGGAAGAACTATCGCATCTGCAGGGCGTCCGTCCAGGAATCATGAGCGACGAGGTCCTGGAGCTTCTGATCCAAAGGGCCTGCGAGAGCGCCGAAGATACTCTGCAGATTACATTTCAGGGAGGAGAGCCCGCGCTTGCGGGCTTAGATTTTTATCGAAAATTCACGGAACTGCTGCGTAAAACGAAAAAACGGAACCTGCGGGTCAGCTATTCCTTTCAGACAAACGGACTTCTGCTGGATGAGGACTGGTGTGCCTTTTTTCAGGAAAACCATTTCCTGGTGGGACTTTCTTTTGACGGGACGGCAGATCTGCATGACCGATACCGGACGGACGCGAATGGGAAAGGAACCTCCGCACAGGTGCTTGCGGCATGGCAGCTTTTGCGGCAGAACAGGGTCGACACTAATCTATTGTGCGTGGTGACGAAACAGGCGGCAAAGCGCCCCGGGCGTATCTACCATTTTATGCGGGATCTGGGAGCAGAGTTTCTGCAATACATTCCGTGCATGGACTTTCGGACGGACATCCCGGTTGGGCAGAGCCTTGCTCTGGCACCGGCGGATTACGCGTATTTCCTGAAAGGCCTGTTTGACCTCTGGTATCAGGACTGGGAGAGGGGCGATTATGTCAGTATCCGGCAGTTTGACGATTATCTGCTGGCGCTTGGCGGACGCAGGCCTAATTCCTGCTCCGCCTGCGGCGAATGCGGGGCATACCTGGTGGCGGAACATGACGGGAGCGTCTATCCCTGCGATTTTTACGTGGAGGATCGATACTGCCTTGGTAATATAAAAGAAGCTTCCTTCGAAGAACTTAGATACGGGGAAAACATGAAGCAGTTCCTGCAGACGCCGTATAAGGGGAGCCGATGCAGTGCCGGTATATGCCGGTTTTACGCGCTGTGCAGGGGCGGCTGCAGAAGAGATTCTGTCACGGCGGAAACCTGCGGACAGAAGGATTATGCCAATCGTTATTGCGAGGCTTATCAGGACTTTTTTCAGTACGCGCTGCCAAGAATGCAGAAGGCGGCGCAGAGTGCCGGCCTCCTGCGGTGAAACGGACGAATACACGAAAATATCTCTTAAACATATAAATTTAGATAATCGCGTAGGAGACAGATTGTCTGCTCCTACGCGCTGCGCCGGGCGCGAGCAGCAAAGCTGCTAATGTCCATTCGCGCCCGTTCGCTATAAACAAAAAAAGACTATTATAAATGATAAGAAATGTATTGACAGGCGATTCGCTGTGTGCTACTATGCATTTATAAAGTAGTCTGTACATCCTTCGTAACTGTTCGGTACCTTCTCAGTTAGCATCCTTCTTCAATCGAAGTCGAACGACATCGGATGGCAGGCTGCAGTTCCATTCGGGGATTGTCCCGTGATGGATCACTGCCTGCAAAAGATAAAGCGAAAGCAAAGAGAAAATGACTGAGAAAGACTGAGAGAAAGAAGGAGAGTATTTCAATGAAACAGATGAAAAATCAGAAGGAACGGTCGAAAGCGGATGAGACAAAGACGGAATTCGGCCAGGAACACCGGGAAGAAGAGCTGTTTTATGGAGAATGGACGGATCTGACAGGGGCGGATCTGCTGCGTGAGCCGGAGACACTGTATGCATATAAGCGGCAGGGTGAGTACACGCTGGAGGATTATTACGCGCTTCCGGACGACCGGCGGGTGGAACTCATTGACGGAGTATTTTTCGATATGGAGGCGCCCGGAGTTGATCATCAGACAGCAGCAATGCAGATCGTCCGACAACTGGACGAGTACATCGATACGCAGGGAGGCTCCTGTATGCCGTTTGTATCTCCGATCGATGTGCAGCTGGACTGTGACGACAGGACGATGGTAGAGCCGGATGTGGTCCTTCTCTGCGATATGAAAAAGAACGCCGGCCGCTGTATTTATGGAGCCCCGGATCTGGTGATGGAAGTTCTCTCACCATCCACGTTCCGAAAGGATCAGACTTTAAAATTAAGCAAATACAGGAATGCCGGCGTCAGGGAATATTGGATTATCGATCTGAAGCGCGAGAAGGTCACCGTGTATGATTTCGAGCATCAGAAGCATCCGGCTATCTATGGGATGGATGTCCCGATTCCGGTTGGAATTTATGATGGAAAATGTGAGATACGGTTTGACAGATATTTTGCCAGAATGAAGATGCTGAATCAGGGGTGAAATGATTCCGGGTTTTCGCTGTGTGGCAGCAATTAACAGACAGCTGATTCAGGAAACCTTTGATACGGATAATTGAGATAAGAGGCCTTTATGGGGGCTTATTTCACAAAGGATAAAACAGAAGTGACAAATCATGCAAAATATGCTTGCATCCTGAAAGAACTGTGGTATAATCGGGGCAAGTAAATAATAGCGAAGTAGGAATCTATGCGTTAAGTGTTCATTGGATGGGGAGTCGCCGTGAAACGAAAAATCCGGCCGCCGATGTGTCAATTCCCGGATACATCTGGTATGGAAGAGATTTACGATATATTTTCCGCACCCGTTGCTACAATTATGAGAATCGTACAACATCTCATAATGTGGAGGGCATATTATTTATGGATGGTTCGGGCTGTCTGTATGATGGCCGGGACTGCAGCCTGTTGACTGGCATCTGAAGGTAATGGTCTGTTATCTGCCCTTTCCGGTTCCAAAGCCCGGTTTTCTTTGGATGCCGTATGCACATTATGGAGGTGTTTTCTTATGCAAAAAAAGAAAAAAACTGTATGGGATACCCGTACCCTCGTGTTTCTTGGACTTCTTGTCGCCATGCACATCGTTCTGACCCGTTTTCTGGTGATCGAGCTCGGCTCCTACCGGATCACAGTCGGTGTGGTATGCACGATCCTTGCCGGTCTCTGGTTCGGTCCGGTCGCGGGCGGTGCCTGCGGCATGGTCGCGGATCTGCTCGGCTGCCTGCTCAAAGGCTATGCGGTCAATCCGTTTATCACGGCTGCCGCGATGATGTGGGGCATCGTTCCGGCTTTGTTCCGTCCGTTTTTGAACGGTTCGAGGAAAAAGAAGGTTGTCTTCGTCTGCATCGGTGTATTTCTGGCGTCAGTGTGCTCCACACTTGGTCTCACGACGACCGGCCTTGCGGTATACAATGGCGGCGAGTTCGTGGTTAGCTTTATGGCGCTGCTTCCGGGCAGACTGATTCAATGGTGCATCATGATGCCGATTTACTGCGTGCTGAGCTCACTTTTATACTTAAGCCCGCTGACAAGCTTTGTGGTGAATGCTTCCGGGACAAAAGCCGCCGGGCATACAGTTGAAGTGTAGGGAGAACACGGGCGTTCCCCTGATTGATGGCTGTTGTAACAGTATCTTGTATCAGTACATATCCGTCCGATCCCCGACGGAAAGGGAAAATGTAAAATCCAAAAGGCTTTCTGCGGATGCTGCGGGGAGCCTTTTTATAATGCACACTGGCACGAGTGGAAATTAGCAGCTTTGCTTCTTGCCTCCGGCTCGATTTCCTAATCAGCATAGATTACTGCAAAAAAAGAATAGAACAATGAGCATGAAATGTGGTATGATTTTTCCATCATAAGATCTGTAAACGTATGGAGGGCGGAGCAAATGAACTTACGGGAAAAACCATTTTATCTGACGGATGAGCAGGTGCAGTGGGTGGAGGATACGCTTTCTTCTATGACACCGGAACAGAAGGTCGGTCAGCTGTTCTGCGTGATGGGGCAGGACTATGGGGCGGATGAGCTGAAGACGCTGGTGGAAGACTATAATATCGGCGGTATACTTTTCCGTCCGGCACCGGCGGACGACATCCGGGCCTGGTTTGAGCCTCTGGATGCGGCGGCAAAGGTCCCGCTTCTGAAAGCGGCGAATCTGGAAGAGGGCGGCACCGGCGGATTGAGCGACGGCACGTTTTTTGGCTGGCCGATGACCGTGGCGGCCACGGATGACTTAAGCGTGATGGAAAAGTTCGCGAAGGTATGCGCGCTGGAGGGCGAGTCGGTCGGCATCAACTGGACGTTTTCGCCGGTCTGCGATCTGGATCTGAATTACCGGAATCCGATCACGAATGTGCGCACCTGCGGGTCGGATTTTGAACGGGTAAAGAGTTTTTGTTCGCAGTATGTCCGCACCCTGCAGGAGAACGGCATGGCGGCCTGCGCGAAGCATTATCCGGGAGATGGTGTGGACTTCCGCGACCAGCATCTGCATCCGACTTATAACAGTCTGTCTGCGAAGGAATGGTATGAAAGCTACGGCGTAATCTATCAGCAGTTGATCGAAGACGGACTGATGAGCGTGATGGTGGGGCACATCGTGCAGCCGAACGTGGAGATGGATGTGAATCCGGAGCTGCGTTTTGAAGACTGCCTGCCGGGATCCTTAAGCAAAGAACTGCTGACTGGCGTGCTGAGGGAAAAATTCGGCTTTAACGGCGTGATTACGACCGATGCGACTATCATGAGCGGGTTTACGCAGGCGATGCCGCGCCGGGAGGCAATCCCGACCGCAATCATGGCGGGCAACGATATGCTGGTGTTTACGACCGGTTTTTATGAAGATTATCAGTATATGCTGGACGCGCTCAAGAGCGGCTTCCTTACCGAAGAACGTCTGAATGAAGCGCTGATGCGAACGCTGGCTCTGAAAGCAAAGGTGGCGGGCAAAGCTCCGACCTGTCAGGCACTGCCGGAGGCAAAGCAGTGGCAGGCGGAATGCGCGGACAAGTGTGTGACGCTGGTGAAGAACAATCAGGATGTGCTTCCAATCACGCCGGAACGTTTTCCACTGATCCGCCTGGTGACGCTTGGAAAAGACGAGATCACAGAGGGATGTCTGGCGGCACCCGGGGATGATAATTATGCCGCGGAAAGCAGCATGACCGCGATCGCGGAGGAACTGCTTCAGGCTGCGGGCTTTCGGACAGAGCGTTTTGACATCGAAAAAGAAGACCTGCATGGAACGAAAGACCTGCCGAAGGATCGTCTGACGCTTTATCTGTCGAACTGCGAGCACGCTTCCAATCAGACGGCTGTGCGTCTGTTCTGGGCGAAAAAGCATGCACTGGACGTGCCGCGTCATGTGGAGGAGGAGCCGTATATTTTTGTATCTTTCTCAAATCCGTATCATCTGCAGGATGTGCCGCGTGTGAAGACGTACATTAACGCTTACAGCTGCCACCGCCCGATGATTGAGGCTGTGATTGATAAATTACTGGGAAAGAGCGAGTTTAAAGGCACGTCGCCGGTGGATGCGTTCTGCGGGCTGCCGGACGCAAGGTTGTAATAATAATTCCAATCGTGTATAATGAAAGCCACGCAACACAGAATCGCTTCGCGATTGGTACGGTACCGCATGAAAGAACCTGAACTGAAAATAGAAAATCATGGGATTCTGCACGGTAGTTGTTTTTCAGATTTTTGCCTACGCAAATTATATCTATGCAAATAATATTGGGAGGAAAAGGAATTATGAGATATCAGGGAATCATTTTTGATCTGGACGGCGTGATCTGCTTTACAGACAAGTATCATTATCAGGCGTGGAAAGCGCTTGCGGATGAGATTGGCGTCTATTTTGACGAGACGATCAACAATCGTCTGCGCGGCGTGAGCCGTATGGCCAGCCTGGATATTATCCTGGAGAGAAGCGAAAAGGAGTATACGCAGGAAGAAAAGGAGCAGATGGCGGAGAAGAAAAACGACATGTACCGCGGCCTGCTTTTCCAGATGTCCGAGGCGGATTTAAGCGCCGAGGTAAAGGAGACACTGGATGCGCTGCGGGCGACCGGCGCAAAGCTGGCGATTGGTTCCTCCAGCAAAAATGCGAAGCTGATCCTGGGCCGCATTGGGCTTGGCGAGTATTTTGACGCGATCAGCGACGGCACGAATATCACACACTCCAAGCCGGATCCTGAAGTCTTCCTCAAAGCGGCTGAATTTCTGGGACTTGATCCGAAGGACTGCCTGGTGGTAGAGGACGCTCTGGCCGGCATCGACGCGGCGGTGGCCGGAGGCTTCGACGGCGCGGGTATCGGTGAGGCGGCTACGCATGAAAAGGTGACCTGGCCGATGCTGACGTTTGCAGATCTGCAGAAAATTCAGGAATCCTGATTTGGTTTCGGACGGAGTCTTTGGTATTGCGTTTGGCGAGACGGAACGGAGTGGAGAGCGCGCTCGCGCGTAAAGAATTACGTTGCTAAAGCGACCGCGCTCTGCGCGAGAATGCGCCATGGCGCATTCTTTTAGTGACAGGCGGATCATTTTGGAGGTCAGCATGAAACGAATCGTCGTAGGCATCAGCGGCGCCAGCGGGTTTCCGCTGGCCGTCTGCCTTTTGAATGAACTGAAAAAAATACCGGATGTTGAGACACATCTGGTGTATACTTACGGGGCGGAGCTGACGGCGAAGCAGGAGAGCGGCTTCGACCCGGAGCAGATCCGTGCGCTTGCGGATGTCTGCTATGACAATTATAATATCGGCGCGGCCATCGCGAGCGGTACATTCCTGACAGAGGGGATGATCGTCCTGCCCTGTTCGATGAAGACCTTAAGCGGCATTGCTCACGGCTTCAGCGACAACCTGCTGCTGCGAGCGGCAGACGTGACGATCAAGGAACAGCGAAAGCTGGTGCTTGCCGTGCGCGAGTCGCCGCTTAGCCCGATCCATCTGGAAAATATGCTGGCGGTATCCCGGCTGCATAACGTCTTTGTCATGCCGCCGGTAGTGACGTATTATATGAATGGAAATGATAAGGAGCCGATCAGCGTTCATGATATGGAACGTCATATGGTCGGGAAAATGCTGCAGCCGTTCGGAATTGAGATGGAAGGGTTCCGGCGGTGGGCATGAGCGTTATGTCGGGGGATAAGATGAAAGCGGAGCAAAGAGACAATGAATTGCGTCAATACAGAAAATCCGTGTGCGGCGTCACAATCCTCTGTGATGTCATTCCAATGGGAAACGACTACACGATCTGCATCCGGGATGAAAAAAACGCTCACATTGGCTCGGCGGTCATGGCAATCGCACGTCCGAGTCTGACCGGAGAAGGCAGGAGCGCTACTTCCTCCGTGCTGAACTGTATGGGACATAAGGACGAAGAGATCGCGCGGCGGATTGCGGAGAGCGTGGCAGCAAAGCTTGACTGCACGGTTGTCTGCACCTGCGGGATTCACATCGATAATATTTCACCGGAACAGATTCAGCAGATTCTGGATGCCTGCGGGGAACTGGAGCAGATGATTCTGGAAAAGTGCTGAGGCAGAAGATATGCATCGGTCGAATGACCGGTGCATTTTTTGACCACTTCCACTTGAAAAAAGGGGATTTTCGGCATATAATGTTTTTTGAAAACGGAGATTTTCGGCATATACGTGATTTTAAAAACGGGGATTTTCGGCAGACATGTCATCAGATGAAGCCAAAAGGAGATGCAGTTTTATGATATTTAAAAGAAAATTGTATGATAAAATGCTCGACTGGAAACGCGAGTATGATGGAAAGACTGCTTTGCTGATCAGAGGGGCAAGACGGGTTGGCAAATCCACTCTGGCAGAAGAGTTTGCAAAAAATGAATATGACAGCTATATTTTGATTGATTTCTCGATTGCGTCAAAGGAAGTGAATGATCTCTTTGGAGATTTGTCCGATCTGAATTTCCTGTTTTTACGTTTGCAGATGATTTACCGGGTGAATCTGACAGAAAGAAAATCTGTAATTATTTTTGATGAAGTGCAGATGCAGCCACTTGCCAGACAGGCAATCAAGCATCTGGTGAAAGACGGAAGATACGATTATATAGAAACGGGATCCCTTCTCTCGATTAAAAAAAATATTAAAAACATAGTGATTCCGAGCGAAGAGACGAGGGTGAATCTGTACCCATTGGATTATGAGGAATTTCGGTGGGCTCTTGGAGATAAGGCAACAATTCCTCTGCTGAAAAATGCTTTTGAGAGAATGCAGCCTCTGGGTGATGCCATGAATCGACACCTGCTGCGGGACTTTCGCCTCTATATGCTGGTGGGAGGTATGCCGCAGGCGGTGGATACCTATATCTCAACAAATAATATGAGCATTGTCGACCAGATGAAGAGAAATATTCTGGACTTATATGAGGATGATTTCAGAAAGATTGACCCATCGGGACGTGCGGGGATTATGTTTGACGCGATACCGGCCGAGCTTCATAAAAACGCTTCGCGCTATCAGATTTCCAGTGTGATTTCCGGTGAAAAAGAAGACCGGGTGCGGGAAATTCTGGCGGACATGCAGGACTCCATGACAGTGAATATCGCGTATCATGCGGATGATCCTCATGTGGGTATGGCGCTGCATAAGGATCCGAGACGTTACAAACTTTTTCTGGCTGATACAGGACTCTTTGTTACCCTTGCCTTTAAGGACAGTGATTACACGGAAAATGAGATTTATGAAAAACTCCTGAATGATCATCTGAGTGCCGATCTTGGCTACCTTTATGAAAATATAGTGGCACAAATGTTAAAAACAGCGGGTAATGAGCTGTATTATTATACTTTTCCGAAGGAAACATTAAAGAAGAATTATGAAGTGGATTTTCTGATTTCCAGAAAAGGGAAAATCTGCCCGCTGGAAGTGAAATCATCCGGTTATAAGACGCATTCTTCTCTGGATGCGTTTCAGGAAAAGTTTTCTTCCAGAATACGGAACCGGTATCTGATTTATACGAAAGATATCAGAAAGGATCAGGATATTTTCTGCCTGCCGGTCTATATGACACCTTTTTTGTAAGGAGAGACTGCTGATTGCTCATCAAAGAGGTGCACATTTTTCATTTTTTTTCCGTTTCGAATATGAATTTTACCATTTCTTTTCAGAAATAAACCGAGTTGAAAAGAGCATCAATTTTTGGGAAAATTCAAATTGAAATCTGTGAAATACAAGGAGAAAAAAGATGAAAAAACAGGTGTTTAACCCTTATCTGCCTCTGAATGAATATGTGCCGGACGGTGAGCCTCATTTGTTTGATGGAAGAGTCTATATTTATGGCTCTCATGATAAGGAAAACGGGGAAAAATATTGTTTGCTTGATTATGTTTCCTATTCCGCGCCGGAGGATGATCTGTCCGACTGGCGTTATGAGGGAGTGATATATCGGCGGACGCAGGATCCTCATTATGATGAAACCCAGTATCTCTATGCGCCGGATGTGTGTAAGGGAGCGGATGGAAGGTATTATCTGTATTATGTGCTGAGCGGCGAGTTCGAAGTGGCAGTGGCTGTCTGCGATACACCCTGCGGAGAATTTCAATATCTGGGACGTGTGTGCTGTGAGGATGGGAGTGTTTTCAGGGAAAATGCGCCGTTTGATCCTGCCGTTCTCTGTGAGGACGGGGAAATATGGCTGTACTATGGTTTTGTGCCGCCTTTTCCAATGCACAGAAAGCTGCCGGAAAACCTTCCGGGAGCCACAGCAGTGCGCCTGGGGGAGGATATGCTCACAGTAACGAGCACTCCGAGTGTGATCCTTCCTGGCAAAAAGAGCGCGGCAGGAACTGAATTTGAGGGGCATGCGTTTTTTGAAGCGTGTTCCATTCGGAAAATTAACAATCTGTATATTCTGATCTATGCGTCGGAACTTTCTCATGAGCTTTGTTATGCGTACAGCCATTTCCCGGATCGGGAGTTTCATTATGGCGGTACGGTTATCAGCAACGCGGATATTGGCTACCGCGGACGCGCCAGAGAAATGGCTAACGGATGCGTCAGCAACAATCATGGCGGACTTGTGAAAGCTGCGGGCCAGTGGTACGTGTTTTATCACAGACATACGCATGGGACGCAGTTTTCAAGACAGGGATGCGCAGAAGCGGTAGAAATCAGTGCTGAAGGGAAGATTGCGCAGGTCGAGGTCACCAGCTGCGGATTGAATGGCGGCCCTCTGAAGGGAGAAGGCGCGTATTCAGCCGCAATTGCGTGCAACCTGCATGGAAGGGAGCGTGGAGTCACAATCCCTTATATGGGGCGATTGGAGCATCAGCCCTATATCATCGGCGAAAATGGTGAATATAAGATTACGCATTTTGAGGACGGCGCGGTTGCAGGTTTTAAATATTTTGAATTTGATGGCGCGAACAGGATATCTGTGATTTTGCGTGGAAGCCGGGGAACTGTGCAGGTAAACGATGGGGAGCGCGAAATTGCGGAAATTCCGTTTGAGGCCTGCGTGGAGTTTGCACCATACACCACAGCTTGCGCTCCGTTGCATGGCGTAAAGCCAGTCTACCTTACTTACAGCGGCGATGGAGAAATTGAAATCAGCGCTCTTGCCTTTTCTAAAGCCTGAAAATATCGGGTGACACCCGCCTGATTGTCTGTATCTGTTCAATCAGGCGGGACTGCCGGAATCTTTTCCTCTCAATCAGACGAATCTCTCAGAATATTTCAATCTCAATCAGACGAACCTCCAGCGGCTCAAGCTCTGCTTCAAAATTGATAATTCCGTTATTAATCCTGTCAGATTCCACCTGAAGCTCTGTCTGCACATTGCGGATAAAGTTCATGCTTGATTCACTGAGAAATTTAGGAGCCCCCATCTTTACCCAGACATCATAGGAGGAACCATGGGAGGAACTGACACAGTATTGCTTCATGGTGTAGTAGTCTCCGTCAATCTTATCGATTTTCAAAGAGTATCGGACCAGCTTCATCTCCTGAAAGGCGGAATGTTTTTGCCGGTAGTCTGCATTTTTGACCGCATCGTCATAGAAATCATAGTTGTAGAACAAAACAACAATCCTGCTATTTTCCGGATCTCTGGTGGCAATACAGCCGTTTTCTCTGACAAGGATTTCACGGCCTAACCGATTTATGAACGCAAACACGTGAAAATAGGGTTTGGCAATGCCATTATAGGTGTACATGGATGTCTCTCCATGAAACAGGGAGGAGCCTGTCTGTCCGCCGGAAGTATCGGTAAGCTGCCAGAATCCGGTCATATTGGAACGATTCAGATTTTTAACGATGTTGTGCGCGAGGTAGCAGGATTTATAGCACGTATCATTGATGGGGTTCGAACGTGAAGTCTGCATGTCATATTCAAATAAATAGGAAGGAATTTCTTCTATATTCCATTGCCTCTGAAAATCCAGAATCTGCCCATATATTTCCTCTGCCCAGGATTCCGGTGCCGCATTTGTGTATATTTTTCCGTTCTTTATCTGATATTGCCGGGAACTGTATGTGAAATAAAAGCAGTCCGGAAAACAGTTATGATTCTTACAGAAAGCCGCGAATTCCCGGCTTTTTTCAGATTCACAGGGAAAACCAAAAGAGACGGCGTGGCTGCATACCTTTATACTTGAGGAAACTTTTTTTATGACAGAATAAATCTGATAATACAATTCGAAGAATTCCGAAAAATTGGCTATAACAGAACTATCCTGGATCCGGGTATACCAGAGTCGGAACCTCCATTGACCAACCATAGCAATTCCATATCGGGTAATGATATGCCGCAGAAAGGATTCAAGCGGTCTGGTGAGCACTTCTGCAGGCTTTGGAATATCAAGAAAAAGTGTGTCTGATTGTTCTTCATTGGCAATACGCTGATAATCCAGCTTTACTGTAAACATCGGATACAGACGAATGGACAGCAGAAAATCCAGGATCTGATCGATATAATAGAAGTCGCTGGAACCGTTAAACTCCTCCCGGCTGTCTGAAAAATCATAGAGGTAGGAAGCAATGTTAAAACTGATGTAGTTGAAACCGATTTCCTGCTGAAGATCAGCGAGAAGACGCTGAATACTGGTGTGCAGCAGGTCCTGATAATTTTCCATGAAACAGACTTTCTGAAATTCTCTTGTATTACCGACAGCAGGTTTTGTCATCACCAGGGCAGGACAGGTGATCATTCTCGCTGCCGGTTTCTGTTCGGGGACAACAGGGGCGTCCGGCAGGTACTCCTGCTGATAGAAAGAAAGCTTCGGGAGGTAAGCGGATTTTGGAACGGAAGGATGAAAAAAATTGCCGCGGCGCGAAACCACCTGAGGAAATGCACTGTTATCTCTGGCGGATTTACGGTATACGGAAGGAAGCATTCCATATTTCTGGCGAAAAAGCCGGACGAAGGTTCGCGTATCGGTAAACCCGTTGTTATGCGCGATCGTATCGATCGAATCATCCAGAGAGAGCATATCATTGACTGCGTGATTCAGCCTCAGGGTATTGTAATATTCTGTAAATGTCACACCGATATGTTCCTTAAAAAAAGCGGAAAGGTAAGGAACCGAAAGGTTAAATTCGGACGCGACCTGGTTTAGCGTAAGATTCCTGTTGTAGTTTTGGGCAATATAATTGATCAGGGACATGCTTCGTTTCTGATATTTGCTTTCCGTATGGGAATTTACAGGGATCTCATTCTCTGAAAAATTCAGGATCAGTTCACTCAGAATCTCATACAGGACACCTTTAGAAGAAGTGTTCTGGTCATCAATGGACTGCGCGTCCACCAGTCTGGCGATCAGATAACGGAGATGCCTGTATTTTTCAGGATCCGGGCGCGCAACAGAATTCAGATAAAAAACCGGGGATTCAAGGACAGTCTGTCCCAGTAAAGCGTCAACATCGATCTGACAGACAACGTGAGTGCATTCTTCTCCGGATGCATCCGGCTGATAGGAGTGCAGGGTTCTGGCGTTGATCAGGAGAAGATCGCCTTCCTGTGTGTCCCAGCTTTCGTTATTAATCGTAACCTGCATTTTACCGGACAGCATCAGAAGAAGTTCACTGGTCTCGTGGATATGGGGTGGAAAATAATTGACTTTAGAGATAAATATATTGGCATCAGAACCTGGAAACTGGCTGACTGTGCCTGGTGTAACGTTTAATTCCATGCGATTCACCTCGAGGATTCTGTAATGGACAGGAGTCCGGATAAAGGGTATCTGAAAAAACAGGGTCAGCATAGCACGGCCAGGAGCGGAAAGTCAATGCTGTTTCACAGAATTTTGGCATTTTCTTAATGGAAAAAGTGCGTTTTATTAATCGCGAATTGTTTTTTTATATGAAATTATTGTCGAAAACAAGGAAAGGAATCCCGTTGCCTCATGAAAAATCCGATGCTAAAATGTTGCTATCTTTTAAGGGACGATTCCATTTTCTTGGAAAGGAAATCAAAAATGGAAAAAGAAATTATTTTTGAAGCGAAACATATGCATAAGGAGTTCGGACCGACCATAGCGCTGAAGGATGTAGATTTCACGCTGCGAAGAGGAGAAATCAGGGGCCTGATCGGGGAGAACGGATCCGGGAAGTCAACGATCATGTCCATCGCTTCCGGAATGCAGAGTGCAACAAGCGGAGAAATGTTTTATCACGGAAAACCATGGCATCCGCAGACTATGGTGGAATCCCAGAAGCAGGGGATTTCCATGATACTGCAGGAGGCAAACTCCATTCCGAACATCACAGTTGCTCACAATATTTTTGCCGGGCGCGAAAAAGAATTTATGAGCCACGGAATCTTCAACAGCGGGAAAATGGCAAAGGAGGCACAGCAGATCCTTGACAGTTTCGGAATCAGTCATATCCGCGCACAGGATTCCATCAATAAGTACAGCTTTGAGGATCGGAAGCTTGTAGAGTTGGTAAGATGCGTGGATGAAAACACAGAGATTCTGGTCGTGGATGAGACGACGACGGCTCTTTCCCAGCAGGGACGGGACATTCTGTATGATCTGATCCACAGGATGGCTTCGGAGGGGAAAGCGGTAGTCTTTATTTCCCATGACATTGATGAAATATTTGACCAGTGCAATGCTCTGACTGTCCTGCGGGATGGGGAGATTGTTGGGACAGTATCCGAGGAAGAAATCCTTGCCTGCCGCAATTCCGATAACCGGAAAGAGGCTGTGAAGCCGGTTCGACACATGATGGTTGGCCGCGAGATGGGGGATAAATATTATCGTGAGGATATGGAACGCTCCAGCCTTCCTGAAACTATTCTGGAGGTCTCGCATCTGACATTTGGGCAGATAAAGGATTTTTCCCTTTCTCTCAAGCGCGGGGAAATTGTAGGAATCGGAGGACTTTCCGGCTGCGGTATGCACGAAGTGGGACGGGCAATTTTTGGCCTGGAAAAATTAAAAAGCGGCAGTGTTACCTGTAATAACAAACCAATCCGTACTCCATTGGATGCGATCCGCCAGAATATGGGCTACATCAGCAAAAACCGGGATACCGAAGCACTGATCATGCAGGGAGCGATCGGGGATAATATTGCGCTTCCTTCGTTGGACAGGCTGTCTCACTGCACGTTTATCAGCCCGGCAAAGGAGCGGGCATTAATCCAGGAACAGATTGATTCCCTCTCTATCAAATGCAATAACAGCAAACAGTACGTCAGTACTCTGTCCGGCGGAAATAAACAGAAGGTATCGTTTGCGAAATGGATGGCGAACGACAGCGAGGTCGTTATCATGGATTGCCCGACACGAGGTGTGGATGTCGGAGTGAAGCAGTCAATGTATCAGATTATGGAGGAAATGAAGAAGAATGGGAAAGCCATTATCATGATCTCCGAAGAAATGACGGAGTTGATCGGCATGTCCGACCGCCTGATTATTATGAAGGACTTTCAGGTGACAAAAGAATTTGACCGGTCTCCGGATCTGAAACAGACAGACATTATTGAGTACATGATTTAAAGGAGTCCTGACATATGGAAACGAAAACAGAGAAAAAAGAACTGAATATACGCGGGTGGCTGAAAGGGAACGCGAATTCTCTGGCGGGATGCGCAGGGCTGATTTTCTGTATGATCCTGTTTGGAACGCTCGCACCGGCAATCAAAAATATCAATATATTTGATATCTCAGGCAGTTCCTTTAAGACGATTTTTACCGAGGGCGTGACATTTTCCGTTCTGTCAGTCGGCGCCGTGTTTGTGTATTCCCTTGGCGCGATGGATATCTCCATTGGTGCGCAGATGTCGCTGTATACAGTGCTTCTGGTGGAAATCTATAATGAATTTGGCTCCAACTATACAGCGATGTTTTTCGGAATCTTTGTGATTCTGATCATTGCTCTTCTCTGTGGCGCCATCAATTCAGTGCTGGCCAGTTTATTGAAGATCAAGCCAATCATTACCTCGCTGTTTTTGCAGTTTTTGCTGTACGGGATATCGGTTATTCTGTTTAACCGCTGGTGCGGAGACAGCCAGTCTATGACGTTTAACGCCGGTACGGCCAGCAGCACAACCTTCGCGCCATTTCGTAAGATCGGAGTGATGTTTGCGGTTCTGGTAATCGTGGCAGTGATTTTTACCTATCTGTTCAATTTTACAAAGATCGGCAGATATGCAAAAACAATCGGAGCAAATCAGGAATGTGCCCGACAGGCTGGCGTGAATATTACAGTATATCGGATGGCGGCTTATCTGGTGTTCGCTGTGGCGATTGTGATGGCTACGGTAGTATTTCTTGCCAACAAGAGCGCCATCACCTATGATGCGTGCAGGGGATATGAGATGAATATTATTATCTGCCTGATCCTGGGCGGTATGCCGATATCAGGCGGCATGAAATCACGGATCAGCAGTGCAATCGTAGGGTCATTCACATATGCGCTGATTGATATCTGCTTTATCTTTGTTGGTGTGCCGAGCCGTATGACGAATCTGTTTGTGGCGATTATCTACATCGTTGTTGTGCTGCTCACCTGCCGGGATAAAGGCAGAGTCCTGCCCCAATAAAGAAGCGCAGAAAAAGGACTGTTCAATCGGATAAAGGCGTGCAGGGCATGCTTTTTATCATAAAAATCATTATTTATGGAGGTAAACGGAATGAAAGCAAGAATGAAACGTATCCTTGGAGCGGGAATGGCGCTCGCTATGACCGTGTCACTGTTTGGAAGCAGCATCTCATATGCGTCTGAGGACTTTGAGGTGCAGGAGGCAGTTGGTGATTACAAGATCTGCGTGTTTACCCTGAAGGCGACAGGCTCGATCGTAGAGGCAGTGGACGCTTTCCTTGGGAATGTAAACAGTGATCTGGGATTTACATATGATGTCCGCTTTGCCGGGGATGACGCGGCGACTCTGCTGGAAAATGTAGAGATGGCGATCGCTGAGGGTTATAACGGAATAATTTCCATGACAGACAAGGGCAATAATGCAGCGATTCTTGAATTATGTGAAGAATCCGGCGTGTATTTTGGCGGCACATGGTCCAATCAGGCGTCCAGTCTGAACAGTTCAGATGCAGGCTATGATATCTTAAAGAGCAGTTACTATGTAGGTTCCATCGCAGACGGCAATGATACCTATGCTTCAGAAGTAGCGGAATATGCGGCACAGATCGCGGCAGCGTATGAAGCGCTGGATGATTCTGAAAAAGAAGGTTCCATTGGTATTACGACAAATCCGTCCAAGTGGACCCCGGGACATCAGATTGCTGCTCAGAATATGTATGAAACACTGACGGAGGAATATGGGATTCCGGAGAGCGCATTTGCGACAGCAACGCTGGAGACCCGCGCGGAAGATGAAACCTATGCCGGTGTGACACTTGAGGCAGGTACCTGGCAGTTCCCGCAGGTAGATGTATCCAGCATGGCACTCCCGACCGCGTATTTCCAGAGCAATTCAAACCTGCAGCTGATCTGCTCTTTCGCATCGATTACCTATATTGAGCCGGCACTGCAGACAGCAAACCTTCATGGAAAGGTAAAAGTATGGACTTGCGGATACGAGTCGGAGGATTATCTGATGGATAATTTTGGTACGGAAGGCGATCAGACCTATCAGGGTTTCCGCACTGCTCCGATTGAGGATGTGGCGTTCCCGCTGGTACAGATTCTCGACAAGCTGAATGGCTATTCTTATGCAGATAAGGCAGAAACGGTATCCGGACTGGTAGAGTCCATGGAGGCTGATGACGCTTCCGCGAAGTATCAGCTTAGCAGCTATATGATTCCATATTCGTCCTCCATTATTGTGACGGATGATGAGCAGTTTGCAAATTTCAAGGACAGCTATGTATATGGAAATGCGGACGGCACCTGCTCAATCGTGACTTCCGCTCAGCTTCAGAGCCTGATGGTGACTTACAATGAAGAAGCAACCTATGAGGATCTGGTGGCGTTCTTTGATGAGACGGGTGCTCTGACGGCAGATGCTCTTGGAGAGTAATGACTCTGATCACAGATACGGATTCGTAAAAGGTAAATATACCTGTGTCTCCGGCCGTGTTTTACGCGCGGCCGGAGGAAGAACAGGTAAATGCGCAGAATTGCGTAAGAAGTTATTCTGTAACTGTGAAGGTGCTGAACGGTTACGTTTTTCTGCCGGGATATGAAATGAGGATGAAACTATGAACGGAAATAATAACAGAGTGCTGGACATTATAAAACGGATTGCGGGGACATTGTATATTCCTGTGATTATTTATTTCGTGATACTGGCGATTGCAAGAGGCAGCGGACTGACGTTCTTTGGCAATGCAACGACCTGGCAGAATCTGATCCAGAGTATGGCGGCAACGGCAACGATTGCTTACGCGCTGGGAATCCAGATTAAAAACGGCAGATTTGATTTCAGCGGCGGCGCAGTGATGACACTTGGTGCAATTGTGTCTGTATATATTGTAAATCAGATTGTTGTGAACTGGCTGCTGTTTCTGGTTCTCAGCATCCTGATCTGTACAATCCTGAGTGTTCTGGTAGGCTTGCTTTATACATATGGAAGACTTCCGGTGATCATAGCAACCATCGGTGCAGCAATCCTGTTTGAATCCCTGACGCTTCTGGTTGACAATGGTCGTGGCATCAGTATTTCCGCGACATCCGCACTGAATTTTCTTGGAAAGAATACATGGGTTTGTCTTGCTCTGACAGCAGTTTCTGCAGTGATTTATTTTTGTTTTACAAAGCTGACTATTGCGGGGCAGCATGCGAATCTGCTCACGAACAATCAGCTGGCGGCAGTCAACATCGGCATTAATGAGCGTAAAAATGTGATGCAGACATTTGTCATGACAGGATTTTTATATGGAATTGCGACTGTAATATTTGCGTCACAATCAGCATCGGTAGCGGCGGTATCCTCGACGCTCGGCACGATCAGTACCGCATTTGGTGCGATATTGCCGGTATATATGGGATTCTACATCGGGAAATTTATCAATAATGACGCTCTTGGAATTGTATTTTCCTCTTTTGCCGTTGGCACGCTCAAATATGGCCTTTCCATTATAGCTCCTTCCGGATATTCGGGTGCGTACACGAATATTGTTTATGGAATCTTCCTGGTCGTATTTTTCCTGATTTCCCATCAGGGTGATGCGATCCTGGGATGGCTGAAAGAAAAAATCGGAGGCGGAACAGCGCAGCGTGCATAGTGCTGTGAGGAGAGACAGAATGAATATGACAACACAGAAATTTTTGATCGGAGCTTCCACTGCGGCTCATCAGGTAGAGGGAAATAACAGAAACAGTGATTTCTGGGCGATGGAGCAGATGGAGTATTCGGATTTTGCAGAGCCTTCTCTGGATGCGGTCGATCACTATCACCGTTTCCGGGAAGATATCGATTTATTAAAGAAAGCTGGTCTGAATGCGTATCGTTTTTCGATAGAATGGGCCAGAATTGAGCCGCAAAAGGGTGTTTTTGATCCGGGAGAGGTGGAACATTATCGCGAAATGCTGCGCTATTGCAGAGAATGCGGAATCGAACCGGTAGTGACGATGCACCATTTTTCTTCCCCGAAATGGCTGATCGAACAGGGCGGCTGGGAAGAGGAACGTACGATTGACGCATTTGCTGAATATTGTGTGTTTATCGCGAAAGAACTCGGAGATCTGATGAATTATGTCTGTACGATCAATGAAGCCAATATGGGGCTGGCGCTTGGTGTGATAAAGCGCAGCCATACTGCCGGTAAAAACGCAGATCTGCAGGTAGGAATCCGGCTGGAAAAAGACGGAGCGGAGCGTCGGGAAAAGCAGGCGAAAGAATATGAGTCGCTTTTTGGAACATCTGTTCCGCAGACTTTCCTGGAAATGCGTACAGAGGCGGGAGATCGGATCGTTGCGAGAGCACATCAGACGGCAGCACGCGCGATGAAGTCCGTCTGCCCTCATCTGAAAACGGGACTGACTTTGTCGCTGCATGATTTTCAGGCGGCAGAAGGCGGAGAGGAAAATGCGGCTGCAGAGTGGGAAAAAGAGTTTCTTCATTATCTGCCCTATATGGCGGAGGACGATTTTGTCGGCGTACAGAATTATACCAGAAAACTGGTAGGGGCGAATGGATTCCTTCCGGCTCCGGCAGGGGCGAAGCTGACACAAATGCACTATGAGTATTATCCGCAGGCTCTGGAGCATGTGATCCGAAAAGTGAGTGAGTCTACGGATTTACCGATCCTTGTTACGGAGCATGGTGTCGGAACGGCGGATGATTCGGATCGCATCGCGTTTATTGAAGAAGCCATGTCGGGAATCGGCAAATGTCTCGGGGATGGACTTAAGGTATTGGGCTACCTTCACTGGTCCCTGATGGATAATTTTGAGTGGCAGAAAGGATATTCGCAGACGTTTGGCCTGATTGCCGTCGATCGAAAAACCCGGAAGAGAACACCGAAGGAAAGCCTGTATCGTCTCGGTAGCTTTGCATTTCTGGAATAAATCCTTTTCAATTTCTCAAAACATGATAGGATGATTATCGGAAATTGAAGAGACTGATTTGCTCACATAAAAGGTAATGGACAGAAAAATGCATCGGTCGAATGACCGGTGCATTTTTCTGCTTTCAATAAGGGACAGGATGTGCTAGAATACAGGCAGCACCGCAGGGCAAATAAGAAGATGGGAGGGACTGCTATGCTGAAAAAAGTTGCACTGGGCATTACGGACTTTGAAGATATCATAGGAAGAAATGTATTCTATGTAGATAAGACGTATTTTATCAGGGACTGGTATAACAGTTCGGATCAGGTGACCCTGATCACACGCCCCAGACGGTTTGGAAAAACACTGACATTGAACATGGTGGAGACATTTTTTTCAACTCGTTTTAAGGACCGGGGTGGTTTGTTTGAAGGGCTTTCAATCTGGAATGAGGGAGATTTCAGAAAGCTTCAGGGAATGATTCCTGTTATCAATTTCAGCCTTGCGAATATAAAACAGGATACTTATGCCAGTATGTGTCATGTTATGCGGACAATGCTCTCCCAGTTGTTTCGAAGACATTCCTATTTGCTGGAATCAGATAAGCTGTCGGGATATGAGAAGGAGAAATTTACAGATATTCTCTGTGAAAAAGCACCGGATGAGGACAGCATGAATGCGATTTTATTTCTTTCTCAGTGTATGTATGAGCATTTTAGGAAAAAAGTCATAATTCTGATCGATGAGTATGATACTCCCATGCTGGAGGCGTATACTGCAGGCTACTGGGAGGATGCGATCAAATATATTCGCCGAATGTTCCATGCCGCGTTTAAGGATAATCCATGGCTCGATCGGGGATTGATGACAGGAATCACCAGAATTACACAGGAGTCTATTTTTTCAGATTTAAATAACCTGTCGGTTGTGACGACTACTACAGAGCAATATGAAGACAGTTTTGGTTTCACAGAAAGGGAGGTATTTGATGCACTGGATACCTATGGATTTGCTGCCCGCAGGGAAGCAGTGAAGTGCTGGTATGATGGTTTTCAGTTTGGAAAGGAAAAAGGCATTTATAATCCCTGGTCGATTCTGAATTTTCTGAAAAACGGAAAATTGAAACCTTACTGGATGAATACCAGCGGAAATGCGTTGGTCGGCAGGCTGGTGCAGGAAGGCTCTCTACGCATTAAGGATGAGTTTGAAATATTGCTGCAGGGTGGTTCTATCGTAACAGATATTGATGAGTCCATTACTTATGCGGAACTCTCCAATGATTCGAAAACGGTCTGGAGCTGGTTTTTGACTACCGGTTATGTAAAGATTGTACAGGAACGCGAAAAAGATTATGAGATACAGCTGACCAACTATGAGGTGAGGGAGGCCTTTTATCATTTGGTTGAGAAATGGTTTGCCAGATCCTATGATAACTATACAGGATTTATTGAAATGCTGCTGAAAGGAAATCTGGAGGGGATGCAGCGGTATATGGAAAAAGTGACTCTTCGGACTTTCAGTTATTTTGATGTAGGGAGTGCTTCTTCAGAAAGTGAAATGGCAGAACAGTTTTATCATGGATTCACATTGGGACTGATTGCGGATCTGAATGATACACATATCCTGACTTCAAACCGGGAAAGCGGTTTCGGACGGTATGATGTTTCCATTGAGCCGTTAGATAAAACACAGGATGGCATTATCATTGAATTTAAAGTGTTTGATTCCAAAAAGGAGAAGACGCTGAACGATACGGCAATGCGGGCTCTTGATCAGATACGGGATATGAAATATGAAATGGATCTGAAAGCAAGAGGGACTCAAAGAGTTCGAAAATATGGTTTCGCTTTTCGCGGAAAAGAAGTGCTGATAAAAGAAGATACTGAATAAACCCTTTTCAATTCCTCCAAAACATGATAGGATGATACAAAGTAGAACGACTTGCGTCGTTTACGATATCACCTATCAGGAGGATTTTCATGTCAAAGAGAACAGACATCCATAAGGTACTGATCATCGGCTCGGGGCCGATTATCATTGGGCAGGCCTGCGAATTCGATTATTCGGGTACACAGGCCTGCAAAGCGTTGAGAAAACTTGGCTACGAGATCGTGCTTGTCAATTCCAATCCGGCAACGATCATGACAGATCCGGAGATCGCGGACGTCACGTACATTGAGCCGCTGAATGTGACGCGGCTGGAGCAGATCATCGCCAGGGAGCGCCCGGACGCGCTGTTGCCGAATCTGGGCGGACAGTCCGGACTTAATCTGTGTTCTGAGCTGGCGAATGCCGGGGTTCTGGAGAAATACGGCGTGCAGGTTATCGGCGTGCAGGTGGACGCGATCGAGCGCGGCGAGGACCGCATTGAGTTTAAGAATACAATGAACGCGCTGGGTATCGAGATGGCGAGAAGCGAAGTCTCCTACAGTGTGGAGGAAGCGCTGGCTATTGCGGATAAGCTGGGATACCCGGTCGTTCTGCGTCCGGCCTATACGATGGGCGGCGCCGGCGGCGGCCTTGTTTACAATAAAGAGGAATTAAAGACGGTCTGCGCCCGCGGTTTGCAGGCAAGCCTGGTCGGTCAGGTGCTGGTGGAAGAGTCTGTGCTTGGCTGGGAGGAGCTGGAGCTGGAGGTGATCCGTGATAAGGATAACAACATGATCACGGTCTGCTTTATTGAGAATATCGACCCGATGGGCGTGCATACCGGAGATTCGTTCTGCGCGGCGCCGATGCTGACGATTTCTGAGGATGTGCAGAAGCGGCTGCAGGAGCAGGCTTACAAGATCGTGGAGTCCGTGCAGGTGATCGGCGGCACGAACGTGCAGTTCGCGCATGACCCGAAGACGGACCGCATTGTCGTCATTGAGATCAATCCGCGTACCTCCCGCTCGTCGGCGCTGGCTTCCAAGGCGACCGGCTTCCCGATCGCGCTGGTATCCGCGATGCTGGCATGCGGCCTTTCTCTTTCCGAAATTCCCTGCGGCAAATACGGCACGCTGGATAAGTACGTGCCGGACGGCGACTATGTGGTGATCAAATTTGCCCGCTGGGCATTTGAAAAATTCAAAGGCGTGGAGGACAAGCTGGGGACACAGATGCGCGCGGTCGGCGAGGTCATGAGCATCGGCAAGACCTATAAGGAAGCATTCCAGAAGGCCATCCGTTCTCTGGAGACAGGGCGTTACGGCCTTGGCCACGCGAAGGATTTTGATACAAAGACAAAGGAAGAGCTGCTCTCCATGCTGATCACGCCGTCCAGCGAGCGCCATTTTATCATGTATGAGGCGCTGCGCAAGGGTGCGACGGTGGATGAGATCTATGAGATCACAAAGGTGAAGAAATATTTCATTGAGCAGATGAAGGAGCTGGTGGAAGAGGAGGAAACCCTGGTAAAGAGCAAAGGGCAGCTTCCACCGGATGAGGCTCTGATCTCCGCGAAGAAGAACGGCTTTTCGGATAAATATTTAAGCCAGATCCTGGAGATTCCGGAGGACGATGTGCGCAATCGCCGTCTGGAACTTGGCGTGGAGGAAGCCTGGGAAGGCGTGCACGTCAGCGGCACGCAGGACAGTGCGTATTATTATTCCACCTACAACGCGCCGGATAAAAACCCGGTTTCGGAGGAAAAGCCGAAGATCATGATCCTGGGCGGCGGCCCGAACCGCATCGGCCAGGGCATCGAGTTTGACTATTGCTGTGTTCACGCGTCTCTGGCACTGAAAAAGCTGGGCTTTGAGACCATCATCGTCAACTGCAATCCGGAGACGGTATCGACCGACTATGATACCTCGGACAAGCTCTATTTTGAGCCGCTGACGCTGGAGGATGTCTTAAGCATTTACCGCAAGGAGAAGCCGCTCGGCGTCATCGCGCAGTTCGGCGGTCAGACTCCGCTCAATCTGGCTGCGGATCTGGAGAGGAACGGCGTGAAGATCCTGGGGACCGCTCCGTCTGTCATTGATCTGGCGGAAGACCGCGACCAGTTCCGCGCGATGATGGAGAAGCTGGACATTCCGATGCCGGAGTCCGGCATGGCTGTCACTATCGAAGACGCAAAGGCGATCGCCGCGCAGATCGGCTATCCGGTCATGGTGCGCCCGTCCTATGTCCTCGGCGGCAGAGGAATGGAAGTCGTCTATGATGATGAAAGCATGGAAAATTACATGGCGGCGGCTGTCGGCGTGACGCCGGACCGTCCGATCCTGATCGACCGCTTCCTGAATCATGCGCTGGAGTGCGAGGCGGACGCCATCAGCGATGGTACGCATGCCTTTGTGCCGGCTGTGATGGAGCATATTGAGCTTGCCGGGATCCACTCGGGTGATTCCGCCTGCATTATTCCTTCCGTGCATATTTCGGAGGAAAATGTTAAAACCATCAAGGACTATACGAAAAAGATCGCCGAGGAGATGCATGTGCGGGGACTTATGAACATGCAGTATGCGATCGAGAACGGCAAGGTATTTGTGCTGGAGGCGAACCCGCGGGCATCGAGAACCGTGCCGCTGGTCTCCAAGGTGTGCAACATCCGCATGGTGCCGCTTGCCACGGACATCATTACCTCCGAGCTCACCGGGCGTCCTTCGCCGGTGCCGGGATTAAAGGAACAGAACATTCCGAACTACGGTGTGAAGGAAGCCGTGTTCCCGTTCAATATGTTCCCGGAGGTCGACCCGATCCTCGGACCGGAAATGCGCTCGACCGGTGAGGTACTCGGCATCTCCGCGTCTTACGGGGAAGCGTTTTACAAGGCACAGGAGGCGACACAGACGAGACTGCCGCTTGAAGGCACGGTGCTGATCTCCGTCAGCCGCCGGGATAAGCCGGAGGTCGTGGAAGTGGCCAGAAGCTTTGCGGAGGATGGCTTTAAGATCCTCGCGACCGGCACGACTTACGATCTGCTGACAGAGAACGGCATTGAGGCGGAAAAGGTGAAGAAGCTGTACGAGGGCAGACCGAATATCCTTGATCTGATCACGAACGGCGACATCGATCTGATCGTCAATACGCCGGTCGGCAAGGAGAGCGTCCATGACGACAGCTACCTGCGGAAGGCTGCCATCAAGGCGAAAATTCCGTATATGACGACGATGGCCGCCGCACGTGTGACCGCGCAGGGCATCAAATACGTGAAAGAGCATGGGAATCTGGAGAGCCGCCGCATGCAGAATCGCCCAGTGGGCGATGCGGCGGCCTGCGCCACAGATTCGCGGGGCGAATCTATGACATATGGAGAAGTGAAATCCCTGCAGGAGATTCACAGCGAGATTACGGATTTATAAATCCTGATATTTATTTGAGTTGCGCGATTCCCGGTACGCCTTCGGTGTCGTACCGGTGATCCGCTTAAACAGGCGGCTGAAATAATAGATGTCCGGAATGCCGCACTGCTGCGCGATGGTCTTGGTCGGAAGGTCTGTGCTAAGAAGCAGTCCCTGCGCGTGGCGGATGCGGCTGCGGTTGACATATTCGGTGAGCGGCACGCCCACCTCTTTTTTGAAGAGGGTGGACAGGTAGCTCGCGTTGACGGAGAGCAGCTCGGAGAATGACTTCAGGCTTAAATCTGCGTCGATGTCGGTCGAGATGTAGGTGAGCACTTTCTGCGTCAGCGCCGAATAGTTGCCGAGCGTGTATCTGCGGACCAGACGGCAGTAATTCTGGATGCATTCTTTGCGGAAAGCGGCGCACTGTTCCGTGCTGGTGAGGGATTCGATGGCTTTCACATTCTGATTGGAAAGGGAATCGATATGGATCGGATGCACACCGGCAAGCTCCGCGGATTTGCGGAGCAGGGTATTTAACGTAATGCAGTAATCCATCTGATCCCGCAGCCGGCTGTTTAAACGATCCGGCATGATGTGCGAGGACTGCCGGGTGAAGATCTCCAGCGCTTTTTTCTCATTTCCCTTCTGCACGGCAGAGAGCAGCTCGTCCTCCGTCTGATAGCGGGCCTCGATCATCTGCACGCTCAAAAACGGTTTATCCTCAATACGAAAATAATTATCATAAAGACCTGGCAGCTGCCGGAGCTCCTGAAAGGTCGTCTCTATCAGCTCATACTGATCCGCGCCAAACAGGCGCTCCGCGAGCAGAGTAAAAAGACTGGTGAGTACGAGCGGTACTGCCACATACGCGACATCCAGATAATAGTCCCGGAAGGAGTCATGCAGCTCTTTGGGGATTTTCAGATCCTCCATAAGCTGCTTCAGACGTTCTCCCTGCATCCGCTCGCAGGTGAACGGACCGCACAGGAACAGTTCATCCGAATCGGGGATACGCAGCCCCAGGTAGGAACAGAGATAATCATCCGTCACGGAATACAGCTTCTCCGGCTTCAGCTCCTGCAAAAACCGATTGACAGAATCCTCAAGCCCCTCGGTGCGGAGAATGTCCTGCCGCAGTCCCTGGTCGAACCGCACCGCGTCCTCGCAGGGAAGCGCAAAACGATGCACCGGCAGCTGGTTCTTTGTGAGGAACTGACTCACAAAATCCAGAATGATTTCCTGTTCGTTCATAAGTATCTCCATTTCTGCCCTTTGTCTCTTTGTATTATCAGTGTAACACACTCCCGGAATCCTGAAAAGCTTTTTATTTCTGCAGAAGCTTCTTTTTCACCGATTAGAGCTTTTTCTGCCATTTTTTGTACCCTGAACAGAAAAAATGCAAAAAAAACAAGAAATTTAACATAGCCAGATTTTTTTGAGGGGTGTAATATAATTTATAATGATTTTGACGAAAAACCACGCCCAGACAAATGATTCTGTGTGGGAAATTCACATCCTGGAATGGTTTGATCGGAAGAATCGATGAACATATTTCCTGTTTTCTGCAATTACCCGGGACCTTGCGGCTACGGGTATCATTTCATGAAAAATCGTAACTGTTCAGTGCCTGGACAATTACGAAAACCACATTTTTAATCAAAAGGAGGTACAGCATGAGAAACATTATCAGTCTCAACTGTAACTGGCGCTTCATTCAGGAAAATGCCGGCCTGCCTGACAAATTGCCGGAAGACTGGCAGCAGGTAAACCTGCCGCATACCTGGAACGCCATTGACGGGATGGACGGGAACGGCGCGTATGACCGCGGGACGTACTGGTACGCAAAGGAATTTACGACGCCAAAACAGCCGCTGGCCGGCGGACGCGTGTACGTGGAGATTCTTGCCGCGGGACAGCAGGCGACTGTCTACGTCAATGGGGCGGAGGTTACATACCATGAGGGCGGTTATTCGACTTTCCACGCAGACATCACAGATCTTTGCAGGGCGGACGGCGAGAACCTTCTCGTGATCGCGTGCAGCAATGAGTACAAGGACAGTGTTTATCCGCAGTCGGCCGATTTTACCTTTTACGGCGGCCTTTACCGCGGCGTGAACCTGATCTCTGTGCCGGATGCGCACTTTGATCTTGACTACTACGGAGACCCGGGCCTTAAGGTAACGCCGAAGCCGTGCGAGGAGTGCCAGGGCGCAACCTTTGAAGTCGAGGCTTTTGTGACGAACCCGGATGAGAATTTCACCGTTCTGTATTCGATTCAGGATGCGGATGGCCATGAAGTGGCTTCGGCGGCGAGACCGGCGGATGACACGAAGACGACCATCTATGTGCCGGATGTCACAAGATGGAATCTGGATGATCCGTATCTGTATACGGTGACCGCGACCCTGCAGCGCAGGAACGAGGCGTATGACGAGGTGTCCGCCCGTGTCGGCGTCAGGAGCTTTTCCGTGGATCCGGATAAGGGATTTATCATCAACGGAGTGGAGACTCCGCTTCGCGGCGTGAGCCGTCATCAGGATCAGCTTTACAAGGGCAACGCGCTTTCAAAAGAAGATCATTATCATGACGCGGAGCTCATCAAGGAGCTTGGCGCGAACACGATCCGTCTGGCGCATTATCAGCACAACCAGTATTTCTACGATGCGTGCGATGAGCTGGGCTTTGCGGTGTGGGCGGAGATCCCGTTCATCAGCGTGTTCAACGCAGATCCGGCGGCGCATCAGAACTGCATCAGCCAGATGAAAGAGCTGATCATCCAGAATTACAACCATCCGTCGATCATGTTCTGGGGCGTATCGAACGAGATCCTCATCGGCGGCATCTCCGAGCAGCTGGTAGAGAATCACAAGGAGCTGAATGACCTTTGCCATCAGCTTGACCCGACAAGACTTACGACGATCGCACATGTGACGATGACTCCGGTGGAGAGCCCGATCCACAACATCACCGACATCGAGAGCTACAACCATTACTTTGGCTGGTACGGCGGCAAGATGGAGGACAACGGTCCGTGGCTTGACAACTTCCATAAGGTGCATCCGGAGATCTGCCTCGGCCTTTCCGAGTACGGCTGCGAGGGCATCATTACTTATCATGGCCCGAATCCGGCCTGCAAGGATTACAGCGAGGAATATCAGGCGCTGTATCATGAGCATATGGCGAAGGTGCTTGATGAGAGACCGTGGATGTGGTCCAGCCATGTATGGAACATGTTTGATTTCGGCTGTGCGGCGCGCGATGAGGGCGGCGTAGCGGGCAGAAACAACAAGGGCCTGATGACCATCGACCGCAAGACGAAGAAGGACAGCTACTTTATTTACCAGGCGTACTGGACCACGAAGCCGATGGTGCATGTCTGCGGCAGACGCTATGCGCAGCGCGCGGGCGAGACGACCGAGATCCGTGTGTACTCGAATCAGCCGACCGTTGCTCTGTATCTGAACGGGAAGCTTGTAGAAGAACAGTCCGCCGAGAAGGTATTTGTCTTCAACGTGGCACTGGCAGAGGGCTCCAACATCGTTCTCGTGGTGGCGGGCGATGTGAAGGATTCCATCACGCTGGAGAAGGTGGAAAAAGAGCCGTCGATCTACGTACTTCCGGAAGTGAACGAGCGCAATGAGGGTGTGGCGAACTGGTTTAAGCTGGCAGGCGATCTGGATCTGAGCGCACCGATGGAGTTCCCGGAGGGCAAGTACAGCATTAAGGATACGTTTGAGGAACTGGCAAAGTGTCCGGAAGCGCTGGAAGCGGCGGCCGAGGCGTTTAGTCTGGCGATGAATATGAAGATGGCTCCGGGCGAAGGCATGTGGGATATGATGAAAGCCATGACTGTGGAGGCTTCGCTTGAGATGGCAGGCTCTCTGTGTCCGGAAGGCTTTGCCGAGAGCGTCAACGCGAAACTGATTAAATTTGATAAAGTATGAAATCATGATGAACTGTGCCTGGACGCGCTGGGACAATGATTCCCGGTGTGCGCCCGGTGCAATGGATAATTGCATAAAGGTGGCTGTAAAGGTATTGAACAGTCACGCATAAGTATGATTATGTATGCATGAACAAAGGAAGGGGAATTACAACAATGGCAAAGACAGGTACAAAGGTGAAGCCGTTTGGCTGGGCCGATAAGATCGGTTACGCGATGGGCGACTTCGGAAACGATTTTACATTTATTCTTTCCTCCAGCTTTTTGCTGAAGTTTTACACGGATGTTATGGGGGTTTCGGCCTTTCTGGTCGGCGTGATGATGATGCTGGCCCGTTTCGTGGACGCGTTCACGGATACGGCGATGGGACAGATCGTGGATCGCTCGGAGGCAACAGCGGGGGGAAAGTTCACACCCTGGATTCGCCGTTTCATGGGACCGGTGGCGGTGGCTTCGTTCCTGATGTATGCAACCTGGTTCAAGGGCATGCCGATGGCGTTTAAGATCATCTGGATGTTCGTGACCTATCTGCTCTGGGGCAGCGTCTGCTACACCGGCGTCAACATTCCTTACGGATCCATGGCATCCGCAATTTCGGATGATCCGGAAGAACGTGTACAGCTCTCCAGCTGGAGAAACATCGGCGCGACTTTAGCCGGCACTGTGATCGGTGTGGTGCTGCCGCTGGTTGTTTATTATAAGGACGCGGAAGGTCTCACCCGTTTGTCCGGCACAAAGCTCAGCATTGCGGCTCTCATCTGCTCCATTGGCGCGGTTGTCTGCTACCTGCTCTGCACGAGCCTGACCACAGAGCGTGTGAAAATTGAGAAAAAGACAGAAAAATTCAGCTTCAATGCTCTGATCAAACAGCTGTTTTCCAGCCGCGCACTGGTCAGCATTATCGTAGCGGCGATCGTTCTTCTGCTGGCGCAGCTGACCATGCAGGGCATGAACGCTTACATCTTCCCGAACTATTTTAACAGCGCTTCCGGCGCTTCCATCGCTTCCCTTGTCGGCAGCGTGCTGATGATCGTCCTTGCATTGTTTGTGATTCCGCCGATGTCAAAGAAATACGGCAAAAAAGAGATTGCAATCGCGGGAAATGTTGTGGCCGTGGTCGGATATCTGGCAGCGTTCCTTATGCGCACCACGAATATGTATGTGTACATTCTTCTGTACACCCTCGGCTATTTTGGCATCGCCTTCTTTAACACCTGCATCTGGGCGATGATTACCGATGTGATCGATGAGGATGAGGTTCGCCGCGGCAGCCGTTCGGATGGTACGATCTATTCGCTGTATTCGTTCGCGAGAAAGATCGGTCAGGCTCTGTCCTCAGGTCTTACCGGTGCTCTGCTGACGATGATCGGTTATACAGACGCGACTGCGTTTGATGTGGACGTGCTGAGCGGTATTTATACGGTAGGAACGCTGATTCCGGCCATCGGATTCGGGCTGCTGATCATTGTGCTGGCATTCTGGTATCCGCTGGGCAAGAAGCAGGTGGATGCGAACGCGGCCACGCTTGCGGCAAGAAAGCAGGGTAAGAGATAATACGCAATAAGTAATAAGCAATATTTGTAAATGGCGGGCGGCTGTATAAACCGCCCGCTGAAGAAAGGAGCCGGCAATGGCAGATAGTTTAGCAGAATTTACAAAACAACATGAGTATCTCATCTGCGTTGACAGTGACGGGTGTGCGATGGACACCATGGATATCAAGCACATCCGCTGCTTCGGCCCGTGTATGGTGGATGAGTGGGAACTGGGAGAATGGAGAGAAGAGATTCTGGCGCGCTGGAATGAGATTAACCTCTATACCATGACCCGCGGCATCAACCGCTTCAAGGGGCTGAAAATGGCGCTTCGCGAGATTGACGGAAAATACCGGAAGATCGAGGATCTGGAAGCGCTGGAAAACTGGGCGGACACCTCCCCGGAGCTCTCAAATGACGCGCTGAAAAAGGCGATTGACGGGAACAATGAGGCGGGACATCCGCATATCTCTCTGGAGAAAGCACTCTCCTGGAGCAACGCGGTGAACCAGTCCATCTCCAGACTGGCGCAGGATGAGAGAAAACCGTTTGAGGGAGTCGATATGGCGCTTACGCTGGCACATCGGCAGGCGGACGTGGTTATCGTCTCCAGTGCGAACCTTGGCGCTGTCCTTGAGGAATGGGATCTTTACGGACTTCTGGAGCACACGGATGTGGTACTGGCGCAGAACATCGGCAGCAAGGCGTTCTGCATCGGCGAGATGCTCAAAAAAGGCTATGAAAAGGACCATGTGCTGATGTGCGGCGACGCACCGGGAGATTTGGACGCGGCAAAGCAGAACGGCGTATTTTATTTCCCGATCCTCGTAAAGCATGAGGCGGAGAGCTGGGCGGAATTTACGGACGAAGCCTTTACCCGCCTGATCGAGGGCACCTACGGCGGCGGGTATCAGGAGGAGAAGATCCGGGCGTTCAGGGAGAACCTGGGCGGCTGAGGAACAGTGGCCAGTGATTAATGCTTAGTGATTAGTGACTGGCGGGCAGGTCTGAAGCCCGCATCCGGAACTGCTGCCGGATCATGGAATAGTTTTCTGGTAAGGCAAGGAGATGTGTAATTAATATGGTTGATATGAAAGCAAAACCGTTTTATCTCTCAGATGAGGACTGCGCCTGGGTGGAGCAGACCATCGCCGGGATGACGGACGAAGAGAAAGTCGGCCAGCTGTTTTTCCAGCTGACGGAATCTCAGGATGAGAGCTATTTGAAAAACCTGATGGAGAAATACCATCTCGGCGGCTGCCGCTACAACGGCATGCCGGGGATCAAAGTGCAGGATCAGAACCGTATCCTGCAGAAATACGCGAAGGTACCGATCTTTATCGCATGCAATACAGAAGCGGGCGGCGACGGCGCCTGCGCGGATGGTACGGCGATCGGTTCCGGTGTGAAGATCGGCGCGACCGGAAAGACAGAGTATGCATATGCGCTCGGGAAAATGGCTAACGAGGAAGCGGCCGCCATCGGCTGTAATATGGCATTTGCGCCTGTCTGCGATATCGTGTATAATTGGGAGAACACCGAGGTCATCACCCGTGCGTTCGGCAGCGATCCGGAGCGTGTGGCAAGGATGAGCGCAGCCTATGTACAGGGCGCGCACACGATTCCGGGTTTTGCCTGCGCGGCAAAGCATTTCCCGGGCAACGGGCAGGATTTCCGTGACGCGCACCTCTCCAACAATGTCAATTATTTTGATCCGGAGAAATGGGACGCGACCTATGGCCTGGTGTACCGCACGCTGATCGACGAGGGACTGGACGCCATCATGGCCGGACACATTATGCTTCCGAAATACGCGAAAGCGATCAATCCGGACCTTAAGGATGAGGACATGATGCCGGCCACCTTAAGCCCGGAGATCATGCAGGGACTGCTGCGCGACCGGCTCGGCTTCAACGGCATGGTCGTGACGGACGCGTCACATATGGTGGGCATGACGAACCGCATGACGAGAAAAGAGATGCTTCCGCGCTGCATCATGGCCGGATGCGATATGTTCCTCTTCTTCAACGATCCGGACGAGGACTTTGAGACGATGCTGGCCGCTTACAAAGACGGCACGATCACCGAGGAGCGAATGACCGAGGCCCTGACGCGCATTCTGGCGCTGAAGGCGCATCTGGGACTGAACAAAATGGCTCCCGAAGAGCGTGTTCCGGCACCGGAGATCCTGGAGAGCGCGCTTGGCAAAGCAGAATATAAGCAGATGCACAAGGCCATCAGCGATGACTGCATCACGCTGGTGAAGTATAAGGATGCGGATGTGCTTCCGCTGACACCGGAGCGCTATAAGAGGATCATGATCGTCCACATTAAGGCGGCGGAGAGCGGCATGGCTCCTCTGATGAAGATGATGGGCATGGGCGGCGGCAAGAGTGCTGCGGAGCTCTTAAAAGAAAAGCTCTGTGCGAAAGGCTTTGACGCGTTTATCTACGAGAGCCCGCTTGATAAGATGAAAAAGCAGATCGAAGCGGGTGAGACGCCGAGCCTGAACGTGTATTTTGCCGGCAAGAATGCCATCGCGGACTTCACAAGCGGCATGGATCTGGTCATCACACTCTGCGATGTTTCCAGTGGAAGACCGGTATTCGGTATGTCCAAGGGCGGCGGCGAGATCCCGTGGTATGTATTCGAGGTGCCAGTAGTCGTAGTAGGCTGCGGACAGCCGACGATGCTGGCAGACATTCCGCAGGCACGCACCTACATCAACACCTACGACGCGAAGGACGACACCTTTGACGCGCTCATCGAGGACCTGATGACGGGACCGGAGGCGTTTAAAGGAACCGACCCGATCGACAGCTTCTGCGGGCTGTTTGATGCAAGACTCTAGTAATAAACAGGAAGGAGGACACACATATGCAGATGACATTTCGCTGGTACGGCGAAGGCAACGACAGCATCACGCAGGAGATGATCAAACAGATCCCCGGCGTGACCGGCCTGGTATGGGCGCTGCACGACAAGCAGCCTGGCGAAGTGTGGGAGATCGATGAGATCGAGGAAGCACGCCGCCAGATTGAGGGCGCGGGCTTCAACATGGACGTGGTGGAGAGCGTCAATGTTCATGACGACATCAAGATCGGCCTGCCGACCCGTGACCAGTACATTGAGAACTACAAGACAACCCTGCGCAACCTTTCCAAATTTGGTGTGAAGGTCGTGACTTACAACTTCATGCCGATCTTTGACTGGACGCGCACGGACCTGTTCCACCCGATGGGGGACGGCTCGACCGCTCTCTATTATGAGAAGAACCGGATTCAGGATGATTATAAGGAGATGGCAAATTACATCCTCAACAACCTGCACGGCATGACATTCCCCGGCTGGGAGCCGGAGCGCATGGCGAAGCTGGACGAGCTGTTTGAGGCGTATAAGCCGGTCACCAAGGAGAAACTCTGGGAGAATCTGAAATATTTCCTGGAGGCGATCATGCCGACCTGCCATGAGACCGGCATCAAGATGGCGATTCACCCGGATGACCCGCCATGGGACATTTTCGGACTGCCGCGTCTTCTGGTAGATAAGGAATCCATCGGACGTTTCCTGTCCATGGTAGACGATCCGTACAATGATCTGTGCCTGTGCTCAGGCTCGCTGGGTGCGAATCCGGACAACGACATCCCGGATATTATCCGCACCTACTGTGACCGCATCGCGTTCGCGCATGTGCGCAACGTGAAGCATTTCCCGAACGGGGACTTTACTGAAGCTTCCCACAGGGACTGCGACGGTGATGTACGTATTCTGGATATCATGAAGGCATATCACGACTGCGGATTCAAGGGCTATATGCGTCCGGATCACGGCCGCCATATCTGGAACGAGCAGTGCCGCCCGGGTTACGGCCTCTATGACCGCGCACTCGGCATCATGTACCTGCTGGGCTGCTGGGATATGCTGGAAAAAACTGACGGACCGATTGAGTGATCCATATCCTTTTGCTTCTGATATCTGGCAGAACTCAGGGCATGGCTGTTCGTCGAAGAAGTGATTTTACAGGAAACGGCTAATGTTGTTTCCTGATAACTATTCAGGACAGTACCTCGCACTCGCTGCGAGGTACGTATGAAAACGTTCATTCTACAGGAAAAAGTCCCATCGCGCAGCGATTTTAAATGGACTTTTTCCCGTAACTGTGAAGGTACTGAACAGTTACGTTTCCTGCAGCATTGGGGCACTCCTGGGGTGCCCCATAATTATTCGAAAAGAGGAATGCGATATGACAAAGAACGTAATCGATACCGATCTTACCGGTAAGGTGGCAGTGGTCACCGGTGCGGGCGGCGTGCTCTGCAGCGCTCTGGCAAAGGCACTGGCGCGCGCGGGAGCGAAGGTAGCGCTTTTAAACCGGAGTACGGACGCGATCGAGCGCTATGCCGCTGAGATCAATGCGGAAGGCGGAGTTGCGAAAGCATACAAGTGCAATGTACTGGAAAAAGACACCTGTCTGGCAGTCGCGGAGCAGGTGTTGCAGGATCTCGGACCGTGCGACATTCTGGTGAACGGAGCCGGCGGCAACAATCCGAAGGCGCAGACAGAAAAGGAATTCTATGAGGCAGGCGATATTGACGCGGACACCCAGAGCTTTTTTGACCTCTCAGAGGAGGGCGTCGATGCGGTGTTCAGTCTGAACTTTATCGGTACGCTGCTTCCGACGCAGGCGTTTGCGCGCCAGATGCTCGGCCGCAGCGGCTGCAACATCATCAACATCAGCTCGATGAACGCATTCACGCCGCTGACAAAGATTCCGGCCTATTCGGGCGCGAAAGCCGCCGTGTCCAACTTTACACAGTGGCTTGCGGTGCATTTTTCCAAAGAAGGCATCCGTGTCAACGCGATCGCGCCGGGCTTTTTCGCGACAAAGCAGAATGAGAAGCTTCTGTTCTATGAAGACGGCACTCCGACAGACCGCACAAAGAAAATCCTTGCCGGGACGCCGATGGATCGTTTTGGCGAGCCGAAGGATCTGGAGGGCGCGCTGCTGTTTCTGGTGAATAATGAGGCGGCCGGATTCATTACGGGCGTCGTACTTCCGATCGACGGCGGTTTCCAGGCATATTCGGGAGTCTGAGGAAAAAAACAGAATGAGGACGGCATTTATGTATAACAGAAGAACAATGTGGTACTGTATGATTCTGGCCATTTCTGTGACAGCATTTTGTAAGGCGGACTGTGTGTATGTGAGCGCACAGTCCGTTTCCGATGTCACGGATACTGTGATGACAGCGAATCTCACAGAACTGCACGCAGATTTTCTGAACGGAGGCGATTATCAGTATGCGGAGCGGTTCGGTGAGAATCTGCTCCTGATCCGCATGTATGTGCCGGAGACGGACGACGTGACCGTGTATCTGGATGGGGACGGAGAGCTTTGCTATGAGGAAAATTTTTGCTGGCAGTTCGACCTGTATTCTCCGGAAGAAAATGCCGTCATTGCTTCGCTGAATACGCAGGAGCAGGCCGCGGATTTTTATCTGATCAATGGCTCAAAACTTCTTCTGGCTGATTATGAGAAGGAACAGATTATCGCATATGACGCGGATCTGTCTCTGCTTGCTTCCTATGATGTTTCGGCTTTTTTGGACGATTCGGACGGATTTGTATATGCGTCCGCAGATGAGGATTCCTGGTATTTTCTGAATTACGAAGAGCATTGCATACAGAAGGCTGTCTATGAGAACGGATGGGAATGGGCGCCCGGCCTTTTGGACGGGGAACTGGATGATTACTGTTCCGTGATCCAGATGGCGTCTCCGGATGGCTCGAAGCTGCTGCTTTCTGTGGTGGATGATGAGACGTATCTTAGCAGCTGCCAGGTTGTGGAAGCCGACGCACTCTCATGCTTACGTTTTTATTCACAGGCTCCCTTTTTCTGGCAGACGATCTCTGACGATGCTTTTCTGGCGGAGCTTTCAGATGAAAGCGGCGTGTATTTCTGTGACTGGTTTGAGGGGGAAGCGGTTTATTTTGCCATGCCGGAGAACTATAGTGTTTCTCTGGCGGAGGACTGTATTCTGGCGATCAGAGACAACCTGTATGCGGGGGAGGATGAAGAACCGGTGTACAGCGCGTCTCTTTATGACAGCACCGGGGCATGTGTGTCGTCAATGTCTCTTTCGGGAGACAGGGACGGCGACGGAGAAACAGATGTTTATATGCTCTCGGAGCCGATGTACCTTAAGGGGCAGGACAGCATTTTCTGGCTCATGGGGGCAATGACCGGAGAGGAAGAGAGCGATCCATATGATACATACCTGCTTTGGTGGAATCTGGAGGCGGACAGTGAAGACGCAGGCTCTGTGATCTTTTACGATACGGCCGCTGAAGCATCCGGACATGGCGGCGACGCCATCGCTGAAGGAACAGCCCCAGCGGATGCTGACGGCCAGGATACAGAGGCAGATGAAGAATCAGATGATTCGGAAATCGTGATTATCCTCGGAGAAGACACTGATTCGAATGCGGAGGATAACCAGGAGAACACAGATTCGAATGAAGAGGTTAACCAGGAGGACGCAGATTCGAATGCAGATATTGTTTGGGGAGACCTCGCGGATATCAAAAGCCGCGCGGATGCTCTCGAGGAGACATACGGCATCTCCATTTATCTGGGAGCGGAAGTGCCCGAACAGGTCGACAATTATTATACGGAAACCTGTCTGGATCCGGATACACTGGAAGCGGCGATGGATCAGCTGGAGAGGATTCTGGCGCTTTATCCGGAGAATTTTTTCCCGCAGCTGCTTTATGACGATCTGCTGGGCATCCGGATTTATTTCAGCGGTACCTTATCCGGCGACATGGAAGGAATGCTGACCGATCCGGGCGCTTACGTGGAGGAGATCGATCAGTTTCAGGTGATGGTTCTGGATGTATACCAGTGGTGGAACTGGGATTATATGGTGAATCACGAGATTTCCCACATGATCGACCGCAGCCTGGAGTTTCGCAGCATGTATCAGAAAGACACGCTTTTTTCGGAAGAAACATGGAGCAGCTATAACCCGGACGGATTTGAGTATCTCTATACCTATGACGGCTATGAGGAGAATGCCGGCTGGATCGGCTATGCGGAGTATTTTGTGGATTCCTATGGAACAACGTTCGCCACGGAAGACCGGGCAGAACTCTTCGGAACCGCAATGTCGAGCTTCCAGAATGACGGCCTTTACTCGTATCTGTTTGAGGAGGGCAGCGCATTAAGGGAAAAGCTGGATTATTACTGCGCCTGCATCCGGGACGGATTCGACACGACGGGGTGGGAGGAGACAATGGCGTGGGAGCTGTACTGAGATTTTATCGTGGCATATGCTCCTGAACAGCATTTTTTTGCAGTGTTTTACTTGTAAAAAGAGGCGTGGGGCGTTATACTACGCACAAAGTGTGGGAGAAAAGCTGTAACTGTGAAAATACAGCTACGGGAGAGATTCGTAACTGTGAAGGAACGAAACGGTTATGGGAGAAGATTCGTAATTGTAAAGATACAGGACAGTTACAATTCAGAAAGGATGGAAAGCTATGGCACATGTGAAATATATGGCATCCAACTGGCTCTATTGTCCGAAATGCGCGCTGTTGTCCGCAGGTCCCCTGCCGCGCACCTGGACATGCCCGCACTGTGGTTATGAGGAATGCAGGGAAATTGATTCTTCGTATGGAATCACCAGCGCGAAGCGGGAGGAGCTTCAGGCAAAACAGGAGAGCGGGGAAATTTCAGAGGAAGAACTCTTTCATCAGTGGGAGGATTATTGCCAGCCGTTTATCGATGAAGTGGTAAAGCAGGATCCCGCGTTTGATCCGGAGGCGTACCGGACTACTTCCATTTATGAGGAAGAGAACAGAAGACTGCATGGAGAGCATCCGTCCATGCCGCCGGTCGTCCGTTGCCCGTGGTGCGGCTCCTATGAGACACAGAAAATTCGCCGCAAGCTCTTTTCCAGACAGGATAAAAGTCTGAAATATCATTGCGGGAGCTGTGAAAAGGACTTCTAAGGTCGCTTCCTTTGAGGCATTTCTTTGGGGCAGGGCAGAAATTTCCTTTACAGAATGCAAAAAGAATCTTATAATAATTTTTGCTCAGGCACTGAACCGCTGAGAAAAGAAAAACACAACAGATTCGAAGGAGAACCTGGATTCATGAAACTGATCATACAGATACCCTGCTACAACGAGGCGGAGACACTGGAGGTAGCGCTGAATGACCTGCCCCGTCATATCGACGGCATTGATGAGATCGAATATCTGATCATCAATGACGGCAGCCGCGACAATACTGTTGAGGTGGCGAAAAAATGGGGCGTGAATTACGTTGTCAATTTCAAACGGAATAAAGGACTTGCGAAGGGCTTTATGGCCGGACTGGACGCCTGCCTGCGCAACGGCGCGGATATCATTGTAAATACGGATGCGGACGACCAGTATGTCGGCGCGGATATTGAAAAGCTGATTGCGCCGATCATAAAGGGGGAGGCAGATATTGTGGTCGGAGAACGCCCCATCGACCAGACGGAGCATTTTTCTCCGCTGAAAAAGAAGCTGCAGCACTTTGGAAGCTGGGTGGTCCGTGTGGCTTCGAAGACGGATATTCCGGACGCGCCAAGCGGGTTCCGCGCGTTCAGCCGGGAAGCCGCAATGCACATGAACGTGATCAACGAGTACACCTACACGCTGGAGACCATCGTGCAGGCGGGGCGCAACAAGATGGCGATTACCTCCGTGCCGATCCGCACGAATGGTGAGCTTCGTCCCTCGCGGTTGTTTTCCAGCATGTTCGGCTATATCAAGAAATCAATCCTGACGATTTTCCGCGCTTTTCTCATGTACCGTCCGCTGATGGTGTTCACGACCCTCGGCGCGATCATGAGCGCGATCGGCGTGGGCATCGGCGTGCGCTTCCTGGTCTATATTGCACAGGGCTCCGGGTCGGGGCATGTGCAGTCCCTGATACTGGCCGCTATGATGATCATTCTCGGCGTGCTGACATTTGTGGTCGGACTGCAGGCGGACGTCATTTCGGCGAACCGCAAGCTGCTGGAGGACATCCAGTATCATGTGAGAAAGCTTGATTACGAGAATGAGGCGCTGAGAAAAGAGAGAGAAGAACGGGATGGACAGACAGCAGATTCTGGAGACATCCAGGGAAAAAGTACTGAATGAGACCGCGGGGAAGCGGGTCCTTTTTATCACCACAAAGGAACTGACGTACATCCGGAATTCGCAGGAAAGAGCCCTGCTTGAGGAATCCGCGGCAAAGCTGAAGATCATCGGCTCGGACAGCCGCAGCTATCCGGCCAGACTGCTGAAGGTGTACCGGGAGCTCTTAAAGACCCGGGCATCAGACTTTGATCTGGTGTTCATCGGGTTCGCCCCGCAGCTGGTGTTGCCGTTCTGGAGCTGGAAATTCAGAAAAAACCGGGTGATGATCGACTTTTTCATATCCATGTATGACACCTTTGTGAATGACCGCAAACGTTTCAGCGGCAGTTCCCCGGTCGGGAAGCTGCTGATGAAGCTCGATCGGAGTACACTGCGGAAAGCGGACAGCATTATCTGCGATACGAAGGCCCATGGAAATTATTTCGCGGAGGATCTGGGCGCGGACAAAGACCGGCTGATGCCCCTGTATCTGGAAGCGGACAGAAGCATTTACGATCCGGGGAACTTCCCGGAAGCGGGGCGGCGGGAGAACAGGCCGGATCATTTAAAGGACAGGCTTGTGGTTCTGTATTTTGGCAGTGTGCTGCCGCTGCAGGGGATCGATGTGATCCTTGCCGCCTTTGACAGGCTGAAAGACGACGATCGGTTTTATTTTTACATGATCGGACCGGTCGATGCCCGGTATGACCGCCCCGAAAGCAGAAATATTGAATATATTTCCTGGCTCTCCCAGAAGGAACTGGCGGAACATATCGCCATGGCGGATCTTTGCCTGACCGGACATTTTAACGCCGGAATCGACAAGGCGAAACGGACAATTCCCGGTAAGGCATATATCTATCAGGCGATGGAGAAGCCGATGATCCTCGGCGATAATCCGGCCAACCGGGAGCTGTTTTCCGAGGAAGACGGCAATATTTATTTTGTACAGATGGGCAGCCCGGAAGCGCTTGCTTCGAAAATAATGGATATTTATGAAAAATGTAGCGGTTCAGAACAGCAGAACACGTTCTGAACTGTCACATAAAATGCCAAAACAATCACGGAGATATCATGATCAATCAGATAAAAAAATTTGCCGGAAAAAACCGGTTCTGCGAAAGACTGATCTATGCGGCGTACAGAATCTGTATGGCGCTTTATTCTCTGGTTTTTTTTGCCTGCCGGATCTTTCCGGTAAAGGACAATAAGATTGTCTGCTGCAATATGAAAGGGAAACGGTACGGCGACAATCCCAAGTATATCCTCGATGAGATCATCCGCCAGGATCTGGACTATGAACTCATCTGGCTGATGAAAAGCAAAGACGACGAGGATATGCCGAAGCAGGTGAAACGCGCCCCCTACAATCCCTTTTCCATTGCTTATCACCTTTCGACGGCGAAGGTCTGGATCGACTCCAACATGAAATCCTGCGGTGTGCGCAAACGAAAAAATCAGTATTATATTCAGACCTGGCACGGAAGCTACGGTTTAAAGAAGATCGCCTGCGATATAAATGGAGGTAATAGCCTGATCGATACGTATTCCGCGGTCTGCAATGCGAAGCTGGAAGATGTGATGGTCTCCAACAGCCGGAAAACGACGGAGATCTACCGGAACGCGTTCCGCTATTCCGGATATGTACTGGAGTGCGGAAGCCCGAGAAATGATATTTTTTTCGAGGAACAAAAGCCATACCGGGAGAAAATAGACCGTGTATTCGGTACGGAAAATAAGCGGATCGTGCTTTACGCGCCGACCTTCCGCGCGGATTTCAACACGGACTGCATGCACATGGATTTTGAAAGGCTGCTTCAGACGCTGGAAGAGCGTTTCGGCGGAGAGTGGGTCGTTCTGGTGCGCCTTCATCCGAACAATATGTCGAACGCGGAATCCTTTATCCGCTATTCCAGGCGCATCCTGAACGCGACTGCGTACAATGTCATGCAGGAGCTTCTGGTAGCAAGTGAACTGCTCATCACGGATTATTCCAGCTGTATGTTTGATTTTGTGACGACCGGCAAGCCCTGCTTTCTCTATGCGACAGACATCGACCGGTACAAAGGGGAGCGCGACTTTTATTTTGATATCTTCGACCTTCCGTTTCCGGTGGCGCAGAATAACGACGAACTGGTGCAGAACATCCGGGAGTTTGACCGGGAGCAGTACCGTGAAAAGCTGGGCGGCCTCTTTGAACAGGTCGGGCTGTGCGACAAAGGAACGGCCTGCAGACAGGTGGTGGAGGCCATTCGGAAGCATTGTGAAGGCGCCGGGCAGCTGTAAAGAAGAAGCAGAGGCAACTGTGAGGGCTCCCAGGCGGCTGTAAGGAAGAAGCAGAGCGGAAACAGTGAGAAAACAGAGGAGAAACAGGGAATGAGCGACATTGATTTTGTGCTGACGTATCTGGACGCAAATGATGTGGAATGGCAGAAGGAAAAGAACAAATACAGCCCGGACAAGTTCGCTGACGTGAATCCCAACCGGTATCGCGACTGGGATAATTTACAGTATTTTTTCAGAGGCGTAGAGAAATATGCTCCCTGGGTCCGCAAAATTCACTTTGTCACCTGCGGTCACCTTCCCAAATGGCTGAACACGGAGCATCCGAAGCTTCATATTGTGAGACATGAGGATTATATTCCCAAAGAATGGCTGCCGACGTTCAGCAGCCGCTGCATTGATATGAATCTTCACCGCATCGACGGGTTATCGGAGCATTTTGTCTATTTTAACGACGACATGTTTCTGACCGCGCCGGTGAAAGAAGAGGTGTTTTTCCAAAACGGGCTGCCGTGTGATTCCGCGATTTTAAGTCCTCAGTCCTTTACATCGGAAGAACAGATACAGCTCTTCCTTGCTCCCGTTATGAATTTATCTCTGATCAATAAATATTTTAACCGGAGCAAAGTGATGCGCTCTGATCCGGCCAAATGGTTTTCACCGAAGTACAGGGGAGAACTGTTCCGGACACTGACCATGCTGCCGTATCCCCGTTTCCGCGGATTTTTGCCCATTCATCTGCCGTATTCTTATAACAGAAGTACCTATGAAAAAGTGTGGGAACTGGAAAAAGACCGTCTGTCGGAAGTGTCCTCCCACAGATTCCGTGAGGTGACAGATTACAACCACTGGCTGTTTTCCTACTGGCAATACGCATCGGGTGAGTTTTCTCCCCGCAATCCGCATCTGGGCCATGTCTATCAGCTTCGCACCCGGACGGAAGCGGAGAAAGCAGGACAGTCAATCACTGGTCAGAAGTACAAAATGATCTGTCTGAATGACGCGGTATGTGATTCAGAAGAGTTTGAAGAAACTGTGAGTATCGTGAATTCTGCTTTGGAAACCATTCTGCCGGGAAAAAGTTCGTTTGAAAAATGAAAGAAAGGATGAACGGATGAAAACACTGTATCTTCATATAGGCACACCAAAAACGGCTACTTCCTCTGTCCAGCTCTTTTGCAGGAAAAACAGGCCGCAGCTTCACAGATACGGATATGAGTTTCCAATCCTGCTGCAAAAATATCCGCTTGTTGGACATGACCGCAATGGACATTTTCTGGTGGACTCCTCACCGAAGCTTGACGGGAACGGCCGGATTGAAAACACGGAGGACGATACTCCCAAAAGGCGGGAGATTCGACGGAAGCATCTTGCCGCCGGAATGAAAGCAGTTCACAAAGCGTTTGACAGATACGACAATGTGATCTTATCTGATGAAAGCCTCTGGCTGTCATTGAATTATAATCAGCGTAATCCTCTGGATATATTGTGTGGGGATGCGCAAGAGTATGGCTATCGTATAAAAGTGATCGTATATCTGCGCCGGCAGGATCAGTTTGTGATTTCCCGCTGGAACCAGCTTATAAAAGAAGGGGCGGTCAGCCAGACATTTCAGGAATATCTGGACGACCTTTTAACAAGACGGCCTCTGATAGTGGATTATGCGGAATCTCTTGATCGCATCGCCGCAAAAATCGGCAAAGAAAATGTGATCGTTCGCCGGTTTGAACCATCCACCTGGGTGGGCGGCTCAGTTTATACTGATTTTATGGACGCAATATCACTTGCGCCTGACGCACCGGTGAAACCGCTGAAAAAGGCCGCAAATACCAGTCTGACCCTTAACTTTGTTGAGATTCAGAGACAGATCAATGCCAGTACGGACATTTCGAATGCCAGAAAGAGCTTTCTTTGCTATTTTCTGCGAAAAGCATCCAGAAAGCATGAGGAGCATTCCGGGTACGGAGCATTTTCTACAGAAGAAACACGGGAATTTCTTGCCCGGTACGAGGAAGGAAATGCCCGTCTGGCAAAAGAATATCTGGGAGAAGAGGGCAGCCTGTTTTCGCCGGTCATAAAGGAGACCAGAAAGTGGACGCCGGACAATGAATACATGGAAGAGGACCGGAATTTCTTCAGTCAGGAGATCTCGAAGGCCTCACATGGACTGCCCCTGTGGGAATACAGGTGCAAGCATCTTATTAAGGAAGGTACACAGAAGGTGCTGTCCCGCTTTTAATGCGCAGGGCTGCGTAAGGAATTTTCCCGGCTATTGGTGGAGGAACTGGAATGAAAAATGTACTGATCGTTGGTGCAAATCTAAAAAATAAAGGCGCACAATCCATGCTTTTTACTACGGTTGACGCGATTCGAAAATACAAACCGGACTGTGCTGTTTATTATGCCTCCGATGAGACCTGCGACATGTCTGAATACACGTTTGGACACGTCTTTTATTCGAACCACGCGAGACAGATTGCCCTGCAGAATCAGAAGCTTCTGCATACGATCAAGGCCGCGCTGAGCGATACGGCAAAATATCTGAAGGGGAAAAAGGAGAATCTGTGGTGTTCGAACGATCTGTCAAAGCTGATCAAAGAGACAGAATGCATCGTTGACCTCAGCGGATTCGCTCTGGGGGATAAATGGCCGGTAAAAAGAATTGAGCGTTATCTGGACGGCATTCGGCTGGCGCAGAAATATCAGATTCCGATCATTCTGATGCCTCAGTCTTTCGGCCCGTTCTGTTTTAAACCGGAACAAAGCTATCTGCTCGATGAAATGAAAGAGCTGCTGCCGTATGCGGACATTATTTTTGCCAGGGAAAAAGAAGGATATGCTTACTTAAAAGAACAGTTCGGCTTATCGAATGTCAGACTGTCTTCCGATCTGGTGCTGCAAAGCGAAGGAGTCGATCCCGCTAATATATGGAAACACCCGCAGTCCATTGCGGCTCCGGAAATCCGGACGGATGCGGTCGGTATTGTTCCTAATAAGAAGTGTTTTACTTTTGGCAGTAAAAACGATATCCTGAATCTGTACCGCGGCATCATGGATGAGCTGCGTGATGCTGGAAAAAAGCTGTATATCCTGCGGCATTCGAAAGAGGATCGGGAGGTCTGCCGGTGGATCTATGAGTGCTATGCGGACGATCCAGATGTTTATCTGCTGGAAAATGATTTTTCCTGTCTGGAATATGATGAGATTGTTAAACACTTTCAGTTTATTATATGTTCGCGGTTCCATGGCGCGGTGCATGCGTATCGAAACGCGGTGCCGTGTGTTTTGCTCGGATGGGCTGTAAAATATCAGGAGCTTGCAGAACTGCTGCAACAGGGAAACTATGTTTTTAATATTGTAGAGAATGCTTCTGAGACCACACGGATACGGAAGTGTGTTCAGGGCATGTTACAGAATTATGAGAACGAATCAGAGATCATAAAAAACAGAGTCGCAGAGATCCAGAGAGAAAGCTGTCTGGACTGCCTGAAAAAATATATTAAATGACGAGGCGTGATATGGCTGTAAAAGAAAACAGAGAAAAAAATTTTGCAAAGAACACATTCATCATTTCTTTGGGAACGGTTTTGCCGAAGTTTACTTCATTTATCACATTACCGATCCTTACAGGACGTCTGACAACAGCGGAATACGGAACCCATGATCTGATCACAACGCTGGTTTCCCTGTTCCTTCCTATGGTGACCCTGCAGATACAGTCCGCTGCTTTTCGATTTTTGATTGATCGCCGCAATGATAAAAAGGAAGTAGACCGGGTTATTACAAATATCATTGCATATATCGTACCGGTATCTCTTGCTGCCCTTGTGATCCTGTTTTTTGTTCTTCAGAATCTGACGGCGGAAATCCGTTTCCTGATCTGCGTGTATTTCTTTGTGGATATTCTGCTGAAAGCTGCGCAGCAGATCGTGAGGGGACTTTCTAATAATAAACTGTATTCCGCGAGTTCAATCCTTCATTCGATACTAAATATGCTGTTTCTGATACTTTTTGTTTCAGTGGCTGACCGCGGACTGGAAGGTGTCCTTGCAGCTTCAACTTTGTCGATTGTTGCGGGAATCCTTCTTTTGACGATCAGAAGCGGAATGTTAAAGCATATCCACATTTCGCTTGTTTCGGGTTCCCTGCTGAAAGAGATGCTGAGCTATTCGTGGCCGCTGGTTCCGAATTCGCTTTCTTTATGGGCGCTGAAAATGTCAGATCGGCTTGTGATTACTTTTTTCCTGGGGGTGGAAGCGAATGCAATGTATTCTGTTGCAAATAAGATTCCTTCCCTTTTGAACACATTACAGAGTACATTTTCGCTGGCATGGCAGGAAAACGCTTCCCTTGCGGTAAAGGATAACGATTCCTCTGCGTACTATACGCATATGTTTGATGAGATGTTCTGCATTTTGTCCGGGGTGACAGCACTTTTGATCGCTGCGACTCCGATCCTGTTCTGGCTGCTTATAAACAGCAAATACAACGACGCGTACGTTCAGATGCCGATCCTGTTTCTGGGAATGCTGTTTTCCTGCCTGTCTTCCTTTATGGGGGGAATTTATATTGCGCATAAGAAAACAAAAAGTGTTGGCATTATGACAGTGGTAGCGGCCGGGATTAATTTGCTGATCGATCTGCTGCTGGTAAATGTGGTCGGTATCTTTGCCGGTTCCATCTCGACACTGGCGGCGTATCTGTTTCTTACGATCGAGCGTATGATAGGAGCGACGCGCCTGGAGGATATTCATTATAATATAAAGAAGATTCTGCTGCTTCTGGCGGTTTTATGTCTGATGAGCGGGCTTTGCTGGATCAATACACTGCCGGGCAATATTCTCAATATCGTGATCGGGACAGTGTTCACCTGTGCGACTAACTGGCAGATTGTAAAGCTTTTGTTTCAGATGATCCGGAAAAAAGTGTTTCGGAAGGAGGCATAGGAGATATGAATGATACTGCTTCTGATGTGGGCATACAGTTTTCCGTGATTATTCCGCATTACAACAGTCCGATGCTTTTGAAGAAACTGCTGCTTACAATTCCCGAAGACAATGACATCGAAGTGATCGTTGTGGACGACCGAAGCGATCAGTATCCGGAAGAAACAGAAGAAGTGATCCGATACATCGCAGAAAGAAAAAACGCAGTGTTTCTGCGCAACGAGACAGGTCCCAAAGGCGCCGGGACATGCCGCAATCTGGGAATGGAAAAAGCAAAAGGGCAATGGCTGCTCTTCGCTGACGCGGATGATTTTTTTGTGGAAAATGCGTTTCAGGCCATTCGGGAGTCGATCAATCAGGAAGCGGATCTGCTGTTTTTTACGCCCTGCAGCGTATATCTGGATACGGGAGAACCTGCGGAACGAACCGGAAGATATGAACGGCTGGTTCGGGCTTACATGAAAGACAGTTCTGACAGCAATGAAACCCTGCTGCGGTACCAGTTTACACCGCCGTGGTCAAAAGTATACCGCCGGTCAATGATCAGGGATAACCACGTTCTCTTTGAAGAAACACTGGTTTCCAATGATATTATGTTTTCCATGCGTGCCGCGTACTGTGCGAAAAGAATAGCGGCTTCTGAACGGCAGATTTACTGTGTTACACGTTCATCAGGCAGCCTGACGACCGTACATAATAAAGAATGGCTTCACATTCGCGCACAGGTATTTGTGGAAAGCTATTGCTTTTTAAAGGGATGCCTGGATCCTGCCGCGTTTGAATCTCTTGAAATGACCGGCATGAAATGGATCTGGGAAGCCATATTGGGAAAATACGGGTTTTCAGAGCTGCTTTATATTCTGAAGCTGTATAAAAAGAATCACGTAAGGATACTGCTTCCGAAGCATATGAATGTCTTTGCGGATATTCATATGCTGCTGCACAAACTGTTCAGGCGTTCGCGTGAAAATAAGCATCAATGACGGGGCATGAATGTTTCTTTTCCGGAGATCCATGACTTTGCCATCTTTTTATATTTGAATTTCCAGGCATCAAACCCAAAAGCGGTTGTGGCGAGGAGGGAGAGATAGCAGCCCAGATCCTCGCCCATATGTTCATTCCACGGTTCCCATTTTTTTGTTTCTGCTATCGGCTCGGAAAAAAGCGGCCCGGTTTCCCCCAGATATTCTCTGGCAACCCGGGAATTTCCTTCCTCATAACCGGCCAGAAATTTTTTTGTTTCAGCGGCAGAAAAGAAACTGTATTCGGTGTGCTTCGGGCAGATATCGGAAGCCTTTCTCAGACAACGGCTGAGAAATTCTTTTTGCAGCCTGGGTATTTCATTACTGCAATTCAGCTGACGCTGTATTTCGGCGTAATTCAACGTCAGACCGGCGTTTTTCTCTTCTGCCGGATACTGAAAATCAGCACAGTGATCAAGCCCCAGAGCATTCAGAAAATCTGTATACACGGAGCCGCCTGCCCACGAAGAAGCTTCAAAACGCCTGACTATGACATTGTCCTTCCCTGTTTTTTGGGCGATTCGATCCAGTGCTTCGGCATAATCCGCGATCAGAGGCCATCGCAGAAGTACGTCATCCAGATATTCCTGAAATGTCCGGCAGTCGCAAGAGTGCTTTACAAACTGATTCCAGCGGGATGTCAGATACTGATCCTGTCTGCGCAGATACACGATCACGCGAATACGGTAATCCTCTGTTTTTGCGTCTTCACACAGAATATCCAGCGGATTCTTCTGATTGTAGCAGAAAGAGATCCAGAGACTCTCATCCGTCAGAATTACATTATCATAATGATGAAACGCGTCATGAATCGTATCCAGTCCATCTGTCAGGCGTTTCTGCCGGGGAGCCTGCTTTTCCGGAGCGTCGTCACCCGGCTTTTCCAGAGTGCCGTCTTCCCCATATCTGGGAGAAGAGTCGACCAGAAAATGCGCATTGCGCTGAATGGGAACGTTCGGATATTTTGGGCGCACAAGTGGGAATGCATAATTGTATTTTTGGAAACGATGCTGATTCATAAGACAGAACTTCTGGAGTGAGGAGGTCGCTGTCTTGGGTGTGCCTATGTGAAGATAGAGTGTTTTCATAGAATCGTCTCCAATTACAAACGGACATTAAAAGCAACATAACAAAACTTAACAGAACAATAATATATTTGTAATATTAGCACTGAAATCTGCGATTGTCATGTGTTTAAACGTTTCTTATTATTGAAGAATATCGTGCTGATTATTTCCGGCAGTTAAACACTTTGGAGAGGTTTGTACCTCTCTTTTTTGTTGTAAATAA